>DASRPB010000011.1:0-20426 GCA_035646575.1 Minisyncoccota bacterium | reverse complement strand
TTTTATAATGATATAAAAGATTTTTCAGAAAAAGAACTACAAATGGTTTTTGAAAATATTGAAATTATTTCTTTTAAAAATATAAAAGAAATTAATTTAATTGATTTATTAATTGATGCAAAAGCTTGTTCTTCTAAAAGGCAGGCAAGGGAGGATGTTCAAAACGGGATAATATTTATTAATGGCAATTCTTATAAAGATATTCAACAGATAATTAAAAAATCTGATTGTTTTTATAATAAATACTTAGTGATAAAAAGAGGAAAGAAAAATTATTACTTTGCCTTGTGGGAATAAATTTTTTCTGTTAATATTTTAGGACCTATTATTTAGGTAAATTTAAAGTCGAAAAAGTAAAAAATAAAAATAAAAATTATAAGATAATTATGAACAAAACAAATTTAACTTGGATCTTAATTGCTTTAATATGTGCTGCATTTTTAATTGGATATGGAAAAATGAATAACGGTGACGGTAAATTATTTATTGGCTTTGGTAGCCAAAAAGCTGAGGAAATTACTCAAAAAGCGATTGATTTTATTAGTGAGAATATGTTAGATGGTGCTGAAGCTGTTTTAGTTTCTGTATCTGAAGAAAGTGGAGTTTATTCATTTAAAATGAAAGTTGGTGATCAGGAATATGATTCATACCTAACTAAAGATGGAAAAATTCTTTTTCCTAGTGGGATGAGTTTAGTAGAACCAGAAGAAGCTACTACAACTACAGAGGGTGTAAAGATGACTTGTGAAGATATCAATAAGACACAAAAACCTATTTTAGAGGCTTTTGTTGTTAGTCAATGCCCGTTTGGTGTGCAGATGCAGAGAATTTTAAATGAAATGGTGAAAAATATACCTCAATTAGCTTCATATATTAGAGTAGAATATATGGGTGCAATTGAAGGCGGTAAAATTACTGCAATGCATGGCGATGAAGAGGCCCAGGAAAATCTACGACAAATTTGCTTGAGAGAAGAACAGCCTAATAATTTTTGGGCATATATTGATTGTCATATTAAAGATGAAGATGTTGATTCTTGTTTAGGAATAGCGCAAGTTGATGTTAGTTCGTTAGATACTTGTTTGACTGATGAAAGTCGTGGTTTAGCTTATGCTCAGGAAGATTTTGCTAATGAAAGTAAATATGGAGTAACAGGTTCCCCTACTTTAATTTTGGATGGAGAAACAATTAGTGAATTTGATTTTGGTGGAAGGACAGCAGAAGCAGTAAAAACTGTGGTTTGTTGCGCTTTTCAAGATAAGCCAGGGTTTTGCGATACAGTGTTGAGTACAGAATCGGCAAATTCAAGTTTTTCTCCTACTTATAGTTCTCCAGAAAGCAATACTGGAGGTAGTGCAAATTGTAATTAATAAAAAAATATATTAACGAAATGAAAAAGCCTAATTTAACGGTTCTTCTTGTTATTTTGATGGTCATTGTTTTTTTAGTTGGTTATGGACAGAATTTAAAGAAACAAAGCCAGAATGGAACAGTAGATCTATGTCAGGATAAAGCTTTACAAATTATTGAGGCAAAAGAGATATTGCCTTTAGGAGATTCTAATGCTCCACTTTTGATTGAGGTTTATTCTGATTACCAATGTCCTTTTTGCGCTAATTATTTTGTCGAAACCATAACTCCAATTATTGATGAATATGTTAATACAGAAAGAGCTCGTTTAATTTATCAAGATTTGGCTTTTGAAGGAGAAAGATCTCAATGGGCATCAGAAGCGGCACATTGTGCGAATGATCAAGAAAAATTTTGGGAATATCATCAAGCGATTCTTGGCGAGAGATATACTTCTGGAAAAACAGATGTTTATAAAAAAGATAGTTTAAAAAAGATTGCGAAAGAAATTGGTTTGGATGAATGCGAATTTAATATTTGCTTTGATTCTGGAAAATATACTCAGATTGTAAAAGATGCTACAAAAGTAGGTTTTGATGAAAAAGGTATTAATGGAACTCCTACGACTTTATTTAATGGAGAAATGGTGACTAATGATGAAGGAAAAAATATTGGAGCGATGTCATATGATATCTTCAAAGAAAAAATTAATAAAACCATTCAAAATTTATGAAAATAAAAGTTTATTCAACTCCAGCATGCCCATGGTGTAAAGTAGCTAAAGATTTTCTCACTTCACATAATATTAATTTTGAAAATATTGATGTAAGTGTTGATCAAAAGGCTGCTCAATATATGATAGAAAAAAGTGGGCAGATGGGAGTGCCAGTTATAGAAATTGACGATAAAATTATCATTGGTTTTAATAAGCCTATTCTAGAAGAAATCTTGGGCATTAATAAAACCATAGATGAAGAGAAAAAAGACGATTAAGGAAATTATTGTAATATTAGATAATATTAGAAGTACCTATAATGTTGGTGCTATTTTTCGTAGCGCTGATGCGGCTGGAGTAAATAAGATATATTTATGTGGTATTACACCAACTCCTCCTAATCCAAAAATTTCCAAAGTAGCTTTAGGCGCAGAAAATTATATCACTTGGGAAAAAGTAAAAACAACATGGTGTTTACTAAAAAAGCTTAAAAAAGATGGTTATTTTATTATTGCCTTGGAACAAGGGAAAAAAGCAAAAAATATTTTTAAAAATAAATTCAATAAAAAACATAACAAGATTGCTTTATTACTTGGACCAGAGGTTGAAGGTCTTTCTAATAAAATTCTTAAAAGAGTTGATGGGTTATTGGAAATTCCAATGTTTGGTAAAAAAGAATCTTTAAATGTAGCTGTTGCGTTTGGAATCGCAATTTATCAGATTTATAATTCTTTGAATGACTAAGATTGATTGTGGTATAATTAAGTAGTTTAAAAAATATGAAAAAGAGATTTATCTATTCAACGGTTTTAATTATAGTTGGGCTTGGCATGGTCCTTTGGGGCGTTCCTCTGTCGCTTTTTGCCCCTCAGGAAGCACCACCTACAACTTCGACAACTCAACCCGATGTTTATAATAAATTAAATATTACTATGGAAAAAAAGATTTTAATGGTAGTGGCTTTTAAAGATTTTCGTGATGAGGAATATTTTATTCCTAAGGAAATTTTAGAAAAAGCTGGTTTTTCTATTGATACAACCAGCACTAAAAAAGGAATAGCCATAGGATCCCAAGGAGGTGAAGCAATTGTTCATATTGAAATGGATGAGATTAGTTTGGAAAATTATGAAGCAGTTATTTTTTGTGGAGGATCTGGCATGGCTAATGAATTAGATAATCAAATTTTTCATAAATTAGCTAAAGATTTTTATGAAAATAATAAAACAGTAGCTGCAATTTGTGTTGCGCCAGCTCTTTTAGCTAAAGCTGGAATTCTGGAGAATAAAAAAGCAACTGTTTGGTCATCTGCATTGGATAAAAGTTTTATAAAAATTTTAGAAGAAAATGGGGCGATATATGAAGATAGCCCAGTAATAATTGATAATAATATTATTACTGCGAATGGCCCAGACGCGGCCGAGGAATTTGGAAAAGCAATTAAAGAATTATTAAGTAATTAGTAATTAAATAATTTAATTTTTTAAACATGCGTATTAGTATAAATGGTTTTGGGAGAATAGGTAGAGCGTTTTTTCGATTGGCACTTGAAGAGTCTGATATTCAAATTGTTGCGATTAACGATTTGGCTGATTTAGAAAATTTAGCTTATCTTTTGAAAAACGATTCAGTTCATGGCAAATTTGATAAAGAAATTAAGGTACAAGAAAAATCACTTATTATTAATGGCAAAGAAATTTCGTTTTTTCAGGAAAAAGATCCAAAAAATCTTCCCTGGGAGGATTTAAAAATTGATTTAGTTGTAGAAGCTACTGGAGTATTTAGTGATTACAATAAAGCTAAAGCACACATAGAAGCTGGTGCAAAAAAAGTTATCATTACTGCTCCTGCAAAAGGAGAAGAAGATAAAGAAGGGAAGATGGTTTTATTAGGAATAAATGATAAAGATTTGATAAAATTTGATGTTATTTCCAATGGTTCTTGTACAACTAATGCTGTAGCGCCAGTTATGAAAATTTTACAAGAAAAAATTGGAATTAAAAAAGCAGTTCTTAATACAATCCATGCTTATACTTCTACTCAGCGCCTAGTAGATGGCCCTAGTTCGAAAGATTGGAGGAGAGGGAGGGCAGCTAGTCAAAATATTGTTCCTTCTAGCACTGGAGCAGCTAAATGCGTTGGAAAAGTTATACAAAATTTAGATGGAAAATTTGATGGCATAGCTTTGAGGGTGCCGGTTGTTTGTGGTTCTATTGCTGATATTACTTTTGTTTCTGAAAAAGATACTTCTGTGGAAGAAATTAACAAAATTTTTAAAGAAGCTTCAGAAGAGAAAAATTGGAAAGGCATTATAGAGGCGACAGATGAACAATTAGTTTCTTCTGATATTATCAAAACTATTGCTCCTGCGATTATTGATTTGAGTTTTACAAAAGTGATAGATAGAGATTTAGTAAAAATTTTAGTTTGGTACGACAATGAATGGGCTTATTCATGGACATTACTTCAACAAATTAAAAAATTGTTAGCAGATAACAATTAGCAATAAATAATATATAATGATTTATCTAGGAGCTGATCATCGCGGGTATAACTTAAAAGAAGAGATTAAAAAGTTCTTTGAATTAAAAAAAATCGAATTCAAAGATTTAGGAAATTTAAATTATGACGAGAATGATGATTATCCTGATTTTACAACAGAGGTAGTTAAAAAAGTGTTATCTAAGCCCAAAAAAGATAAAGGAATTCTCATTTGTGGGACAGGAATTGGGATGAGTATTGCAGCGAATAAGTTTAAAGGAATAAAAGCAGGGCTTTGCTTTTCTGGATATATGGCAAAAAGAGCTATTGAAGAAGATGATATTAATATTTTATGTTTGGCAGCTGATATTACTGATGTAGGAACTAGCAAAAAAATTATCAAGGAATGGTTAAAAGCAAAATTTAAAAATGAGGAACGTTATAAAAGAAGAATAGAAAAAATTTTTGAAATTGAAAAATTAAATTAAAATATTTTTAATAATTTAAGATATAAAAAATTATATAATTATGTCTAAACTCATTCCAGTTATTAATACTAAGACAACGCAAAAACTTAAAGAAAGAATTAATTTATTAAAGAATTTTGAGGGGATTTTCCAGATTGATATAGCTGATGGTAAATTTACTTCTTGGAAAACATGGAATAGTCCTGAAATTTTAAAAAAAATCAAGAAGATAAAAGGAAAATTTGAACTACATTTAATGGTTTTTAATCCTGAGCAGGTTTTACCATATTGGCTAGAGACTTCCCCTAAGAGAGTAATCATTCATCATGAAGCAATAAAAGATCTCCCTCATATTTACGAACTTTGTAATAAAAACGGTGTAGAACTTGGCATAGCCATTAATCCTGATTCACCATTTTCAGTTCTTGATAAATATTTAGATCAAGTAAATTTTATTCTTGCCTTAGGAGTAAATCCAGGTCCTTCTGGTCAGAAATTTGAATGGTATGTATTGGATAGAATTCAGGAATTTAAAACAAAATATCCTAAAATTAGATGCGAGGTAGATGGTGGAATAAACGAAGAGAATTTGGAGGAAATAAAAAAATCGGGGACAGATTTTATAGCTGTTGGCTCAGCTATTTTTGAGGCAAAAGATCCATTGGAAAGAATTTCATATTTTCAAAAGAGTTTGGATAAATAAAGGATTTTCTTGCTTTTTTAGAAATTTTTCGTTAGAATACTTAATTAATATGGTAAATCTAACCTTAAAGGTAAAAAAAAGGATTGTTTTTGGCAAGCATAATAAACTTCTTCGCAAACAGGGGCTTATTCCTGCTGTTGTTTATGGTAAGAAAACTCCAGCTTGTTCTTTGCAAGTAGATTTTCAGAGCTTTAGAGATGTTTATAAAAAAGCTGGGGATACCGATATTATCGATTTAATAATTGATGACGGAAAGAAAGAACAAAAAAAGAGTGTTTTGATTTATGATGTTAGTAATCATTTTTTAAATGGTTTGCCTATTCACATAGATTTCTATGAGGTAGAAATGGATAAATTGATAACAGCTCGTATTCCGATAACTTTCATTGGAGAATCTCCAGCAGTAAAGCTTGGCGGGGTTTTAGTTAAACCAATACAGGAAATTGAAGTTGAAGCATTACCAATGGATTTTCCTCATGAGATTATTGTAGATATTTCCACACTTACAGATTTTGATCAGACTATTTATATTAAGGACATTAGTTTTCCTCCAAAAGTTAAAGTTTTAATTGATGAAGATATACCAGTAGTAACTATAAATGCCCCAATTACAGAAGAAGAGCTTGAAAAAGAGCTCGGTGAAGATAAGACCGTAGAAGAGGTAGAGGTAGAAGGCGAGAAGAAAGAAGAAGGTGGAGAAGAAGGTGAATCAAAAGAGAAAAAAGAGGAATCTTTAGAAGAAGATAGTTCTAAAAAATAGTAATAAAAATAATCCTTAGGATGATTATTAAATCTATTTCAAGAAAGAAGGTAAAAGATATTTTTTCTCCTTTTGGAAAAGAAATAATTCAGGAAAAACACAAAATATCTATTTTTTTATCTTTTTTCTCAAAAAGAAAGATAACAAGACAAAAATTTGTTTCTATATTAGTTTTTTGTTTTTTTCTTTTTTCTGTTATTCAATCAAGTGTAACAGCACCAATCTTTTTTCAATCTAAAGAAGCTGAAGCTTTGTATGATGAAGAAAAAGCTAAATTAGAGCAAGAGCTAGAAGCAGTTGAGAGAGAAATAGCGGGGTATGAAAAGTTGATAGTTACGACAAAAGAAGAAAAGCAGACTCTCCAAAATAAAATTAATGCATTAAGAGATAGTGCGGCGAAATTGACTCTTCAGATTGAATCAGCTAATCTTAATTTGAAGTATCTTAATGTAAGAATTGACGAAACAACGAGTTCTATTATTAAAACTAGTGATAAAGTAGATTCGACTAGAGAAAACCTAATAAATTCTTTGCAATCTTTTTATGAATTGCAACAAGTATCACTTCTCGAAATACTATTAGGGTCAGGAACAATAATCGAGTTTTTTGATTATTCAAATGCCATTAATAATATTCAGGAAAGAATTCAAGAAAGTATTGAGGAGTTGGAAGGATTGAAAACGACTTTAAGTAAACAAAGTCAGGAGTTAGGCAGTGATAAAGAGCAAACTCAAAACTTATTAGCAATGCAGTTGCTTCAGAAGAATGATTTGGAAAAAACAGAGAGTGAAAAAGTTAATCTTTGGCATGTTACTGATGGAAATGAAGATAAATATCAGCAAATGTTATCTGAATCAAGGCAGAAAGCGAATGAGATCAGAGCACGTATTTATCAGTTAATTGGAGTGAAAACACAAGTTACTTTCGGAGAAGCATTAGAAATAGCTAATTGGGTAAGTAGCCGCACGGGAGTAAGGCCAGCTCTTCTTTTAGCGGTATTGACACAGGAATCTAATTTAGGTCAGAATGTTGGAACTTGTAATCGACCTGGTGATTCATATAGCAAAAGCTGGAGAGAGATTATGAAACCAACCAGAGATCAAGAACCATTTTCGAAAATTTGTAGAGAGCTAGGATTAGACCCTGATACAACACCTGTTTCTTGTCCAATGTTTACAGATGGGAAACAAGTTGGTTGGGGAGGAGCAATGGGACCAGCTCAATTTATTCCTTCAACATGGATGGATTATAAGGATCAAGTATCCAAGATTTCAGGTAATAATCCTGCCAATCCTTGGGATATCAGAGATGCTTTTGTTGCCGCTGCCTTATATTTATCAAAGTGGGGTGCAGATAAACAAACCAGAGATGCAGAATGGCGAGCAGCGATGATTTATTTTTCTGGTTCCACTAATACGCGTTATCGTTTTTATGGAGATAGTGTAATTGCGATAGCTGATAAGTATGAAAAAGATATTTCTTATCTTAAAGAGTTAGCTAGTCGTTAAAATTCTAAAAATTAATTAAAAATTACTTCAATGCCTCAATGTTATTTTTGTCTTCAGAATAAAGAGGAAATAGATTTCAAAGACGTAGAAACTTTGAAACGTTTTATTTCCAGCCAGATGAAAATTTATCCTCAAAGGAAAACTGGCTTATGCGCTAAGCATCAACGTTTATTTAAAAAAGCTGTAAAAAGAGCGAGAGTAATGGGGCTTTTACCATTCCTTAACTATTAAATTTTGTAATGGATAATAAAAAAAAGTTTTATTCACCAAGTGGCAAGGCTTTTAGTTACGAAGAGCTTTTAAAAGAAGTCTTTTTTTATATTAAGTCTGATACTAAGGAAAAATATAAAGTCATAATTGGAACAGATTCTGCAAATCACGGAACAACAGATTTTGTTAGCGCTATTGTTGTTTATCGTCTTGGGCATGGAGGGAGGTTTTTTTGGAGGAGGGTTAACCAAAAAAAGATAGATAGTTTAAGGCAAAGGATTTATCAAGAAGTAATGATGTCTTTAAAACTAGCTGAAGAAGTTTTATTTAATTTATCCCAAAATAAAGATATTAATTTTGACTTTGAGGTCCATGTAGATATTGGTTCTAAAGGAAAGACTAAAGAGATGCTTCAGGAGATAATTGGTATGGTCAGAGGTTCTGGGTTTAATGTTAAAACTAAGCCTGAGTCTTATGGAGCTTCTAAGGTAGCAGATAGATATACATAAAGAGTAAAAAGATAAAGTAAATTATTTAAAACGGGGGCTTTATTAACAGCCCTTTTTTATGTTAAAATAAAGATAATGAGTAAAAAGAAAAAAAGAGGACTAAAAATTAATTTTTTGGAAAACGGGAGAAGCCTTTTTGGAAAGATAATTCCAGAGACTCCTTTAAATATAGAAATTAGAAATAGCATTTATGCAATTCTCTTTTTGTGTTTAGCTTTAATTTTAATATTAAGTTCTTTTGATCTCGCTGGCCCTATAGGGAAATTAATATTTAAAGTTTTTGATTATCTTTTGGGATTGGGATATTTTGTTTTACCTGTTCTTTTTTTATTAATATCTTTTAATTTTTTCCGTTCTTTGACTGAAAAAATTAATCTTACAACTTTTACATTTCAAGGTTGTTTCTTTATATTACTTTCAACTCTTTCTCTTGTTGAGATTTTTGCTAATGACAGAGGTGGTGTCATTGGTTCTATAGGCGCTTTGTTAAAAAATTATTTGGGTTTTTGGGCTACTTTAATTATATACATAGCTGTTTTAATCTCAGGGTTTTTATTAGTTCTTAATATTCCACTTAGATTTTCAAGGAAAGAAGAATACAAAGAAGACAAAGAAGAGGAGCCAGAGCTTTCTCCTCTTCCAGAACCTATTGAAAAAGAAGTAATTTCTGAATCAGAGCAAATGATTGAAGAGATTATTGATAAAAAACAAAAAGACGAAAAACTTAGTGAAGAAAAGAAAATGCATGCTTTTATAACATCAAAAAGTAATTATAAATTTCCGACATTAGATTTGTTAGAAACTGAAAGTATTCGCCCTCGCGTTGGAGATATTAGGGCCAATGCGAATATTATTAAAAGGACTCTTGAAAATTTTGGTATTGACGTAGAGATGGGGGAAGTAAATGTAGGGCCAACTGTTACTCAATATACCCTTAAGCCAGCTGAGGGTGTAAAACTTTCTAGCTTAACTGCGCTTCAGAATGATTTATCTTTGGCACTAGCAGCTCATCCATTGCGAATGGAAGCTCCTATTCCTGGAAGATCATTAGTTGGTATCGAGGTTCCTAATAAATCTATTTCATTGGTGCGTTTAGGAAGCTTATTAAAAGAATGTGATTTTCAAAAAACTGCTTCATCCTTATCTTTTGCATTGGGAAGAAATGTAAAAGGCGAAGCATTATTGGCAAATTTAAGTAAAATGCCTCATCTTTTAATAGCGGGATCTACAGGTTCAGGAAAATCTGTATGCATTCATAGCATTCTTTTGTCTTTTCTTTTTAAAAATTCTCCGGAAACCTTAAGATTGATTTTGGTAGATCCTAAGAGGGTTGAACTTTCTCATTACAATGAAATACCGCATCTTTTAACGCCAGTTATTACTGATCATAAAAAAGTACTCCCAGCACTTCGTTGGGCAACAAACGAAATGGAAAGAAGATATAATTTGCTTTCTGAGTATAAAAGTCGTGATATTGAAGGATATAATTTAAAAGTTCTTGCTAAAAAAGAAATGCCATTACCGTACGTGGTAATTATTATTGATGAATTAGCTGATTTAATGGCGCGTTATGGCCGTGATTTAGAGGGTTTAATAATAAGAATAGCGCAAATGGCTCGGGCAACAGGAATTCATCTTATTGTTTCTACGCAGAGACCGTCTGTTGAAGCAATTACTGGTTTAATTAAAGCGAATATTACAGCACGAATTGGTTTTCAAGTAGCTTCGCAAGTAGATTCACGAACTATTTTAGATATGGGTGGAGCAGAAAAACTCTTGGGCAGCGGAGATATGCTTTTTCTTGCTCCTGATTCTTCTAAGCCAAAAAGAATTCAAAGCGCTTATGTTTCAGAAGAAGAAGTCAATAATTTGGTGGAATTTATTATTAAGCAATCGGGAGTTGAAAAAGAAGAAAATGGTTTGGCTGAAGATTTACAAGGATTTATAGAAGGAACTCCGACTTCTGGTGACATTGATTTTGAAGGAGTAAATGGAGATGAAGAAGATGAATTGTATTCTGATGCTTATGATGTTGTGGTAAAAGCCAAAAAAGCATCAGCTTCATTATTACAAAGAAGGTTACGGATTGGTTATGCGAGGGCTGCTAGACTTTTAGATATATTGGAAGAAAAAGGAATAGTTGGCCCAGTAAATGGTGCTAAGCCAAGAGAAGTTTTTATAAAAGATGAAGAAGAAAATTATGAATAATAAAGAGAGTTTATTGTGCGGCGCTTTTTTAAAAAAAATGCGTCAGGAAAAAGGTTGGGCTTTAGAAAAAGTTTCTGAAGAGACGAAGATTCTATTGTCTGCGCTTAAGGATTTGGAAAATGATGAATATAAAAATTTACCACCTCCTGTTTATTTAAAGGGGATGATAAGAAAATATGCGGATTTTTTAAAATTAGATAATGAAAAAGTTTTGGAGATTTATCAAAAAAGCAATGGAAGAAGTTTATCCTCTGGTAAATACGATTTGCTCCCAAAAAACAGATTTTTAGTTTATCAATCAAAATTTATTTCCTTTTTTAGAAATGTTTGTCCTAAGATATTAAGATCTTTTTTTTTGGGGTTTATTCTGATTTATTTTATTTACGAAGCTAGTTTTTTTATTCTTCCTGCGAAAATTATTCTTTATTCACCAAATAGCGATTTTTCTACATACGAGCAAGAGCTTACGATTTCTGGAAAAGTGATTCGCGCAAAAAGATTTTTTATTAAAGACCAAGAGATTTCTTTTGGAGAAGATGGTGTTTTCAATGAAAAGATTATTCTTGCTCCAGGACTTAATAATATTCAATTTGAGGCAGTAAATATTTTAGGATACTCAACCTCTTTAACTCGACAAATTATTTATACAATTACTGAACAATTGAATTTAAACTAATTTTGTGTTGCGATATTTCTCTAAAACTGTTAATATGGCTTAGAATATAGATTCTTTGATCCTATCTGAATAAATATTTATATATGTCTAAAATTTTAAACAAAGACAAAAAGATCAAGGTAAGTATTCCTAAAAAAGAGGAAGATGCTTTAGAGAAGACGATGACGGATATCCAAGATCGATTTGGTGAGGGTGCGATAATGAGATTAGGTGGACTTAAAAAAGTTGACGTTGATGTTATCCCTACTGGCTCTCCTTCATTGGACTTAGCTTTAGGAGTAGGTGGTATTCCGCGAGGGAGAATTATTGAAATTTATGGATCTGAATCTTCTGGGAAAACTACTTTGACCCTTCATATCGTTGCTGAAGCTCAAAAAAAAGGAGGAAAAATAGCTTTTATTGATTCAGAACATGCCCTTGATCCAGAATATGCTCGTAAAATTGGAGTAAAAACTAAAGAGTTATTAATATCCCAACCTGATAATGGGGAGCAAGCATTGGATATAGTAGAGGCTTTAGTTCGTTCAGGAGTAGTAGATTTGATTGTTGTTGATTCAGTAGCAGCATTAACTCCTAAAGCTGAAATAGAAGGAGAAATGGGTGATCAGCAAATTGGATTACAGGCTAGATTAATGAGCAGAGCCTTAAGGAAATTAGCTGCGATTACACATAAAACTAATACAGCAATTATTTTTACTAATCAAACAAGAATGCAGATTGGAATGATGATGTTTGGTAATCCTGTTACTACTCCAGGGGGAAAAGCTTTAAAATTTTATTCTTCAGTGAGGATTGAATTAAAAAGAAGAGCTCAAATTAAAAGAGGAGACGAGATAATAGGTTCGCGTATAAAGGCAAAGGTAGTAAAGAATAAAGTTGCTCCACCTTTTAGAGAAACAGAATTCGATATTCTTTATGATCAAGGAATTTCTTATTACGGTGATCTATTAAATATGGGGATTAAGAATAATATTATTACAAAAAAGGGAATGACTTATAGTTTTGGAGATATAAAACTAGGGGTAGGGTTTGAAGATGTGAGAGGATTTTTAAAGCAAAATCCTAACATTGGAAAGGAGCTTTTAAAACAAATTATAAAAAATTAGATTTATGGAACAAAAGAACAATAACTATGAATTATCTTTTTGGCTCTCGTCTAGATTAAATGAGGAAGAGATAGAGAAAAAATTCGATAATTTATTAAAACAACTAGAAAAACTTGGAGCTTTAATAATTTTTAGTCAATCACCTCAGTTAAAGCAACTGGCTTATCCTGTAAAAAAAGAAAGGAATGCGTATTTTGGTTATATTCAATTTGAATTTTCTAAAGATTCTTTAGTCCATTTAGAAGAAGATCTTAAATTGAATGATGATATTATTCGTTTTATGATATTAAGTGTAAAGCCGAAAGAAAAACAGAAAGTTCCTTCGATTACTTTTAGAAAACCTGTTTTTAAAGAACAAAAAAGTAAAACTGAAGAGGAAACAAAAAAAGAACCTCAAAAAGAAAAAATAATTAGCCTTGAGGAATTAGACAAAAAACTTAATGAAATTCTTGAAAAAGAATAAAGGCGTGGGGAAAAACGGAGAGAATAAATTTTAACCATAATAAAAATATGAATCTAAACAAGGTATTCATTATTGGTAATCTTACTAGAGATGTTGTTCTTCGTAATACGCCTTCTGGCAAATCAGTGGCTAATTTTGGGGTAGCTACTAATAGAGTGTGGGTAAATGCAAATAGAGAAAAACAACAAGAAGTGGAATTTCATAATGTAGTAGTTTGGGGGAAAATGGCGGAACTTTGTAACCAGTATCTTGCCAAAGGACGTTTGGTTCTTGTAGAAGGAAGGATTAGGTCAAGAAGTTGGGTTGATGCAAATGAACAAAAAAGAACAAAAACTGAAATTATTTCTGAAAACATTAGTTTTGGTCCACGAGGAGTGCAAGAGGAAGAGAAATTAAAAATGCCGCCAGAAAAGGCGGAATCAAATACAGAAGATCTTCCTGTTTTAGAAGAAGAACCAGGCGAGGTTACTTCTGATGATATTCCTTTTTAATATCTTCAATTATTGCGTCTAAACTTCCATCAAGGACTTGTTCTATATTATGCCAGGACTTTTTGATACGATGATCAGTAATACGATCCTGCGGGAAATTATATGTACGAATTTTTTCTGATCTTTCGGCGTGGCCTATTTGGTCACGTCTTTTTTTTTCTTCTTTTCCGACAGTTTCTTCTTGCCTCTGAATAAGGACTTTATTTTTTAGAAGCTCTAGAGCTTTTTCCCTATTTTCTTTTTGTTTTCTTCCGCTTTGGCATACAACTGTCAAACCTGAAGGCTTATGAACAAGACGTACTGCTGATTCTACCTTTTGGACATTTTGTCCTCCTGGGCCTGAAGAACGAAAAAAACTTTCCTCTATATCTTCTGATTTAATTTCTATTTGTATATTTTTTATTTGAGGAAGAATAGCTACTGTTGCCGTAGAAGTATGAATGCGCCCAGATTTTTCAGTAAGAGGTATTCTTTGAACTCGATGTACTCCAGCTTCATATTTTAAATTTTCAAAAGCTTCCTTATTGTTTATTTCCATTACTCCTTCTTTTATACCGTCTAATGCAGTTTTATTCATATTGATAATCTTACTTGGCCATCCTTTGTTATCAGCATAGCGATTATACATTCTAAATAAATCTTGGGCAAATAAAGCAGCTTCTCCACCTCCAGTACCAGCTCTAATTTCGATTATAATACCTTCAATTTTGGTTGTGCTGCTATTTTCAAGATTTTTTTCCTCGAATTTGGCCAAGAGACTTTCTTTTAATTCTTTATTATTTTTTATATCTTCTTCAGCAAGAGACAAGAGCTCGGTATCAGTTGCTTCAGCCAATATTTCTTCTGCTCCTTTTATTTTTTTATCTATCTTTGCGAGCGTTCTAAGGAAATTTATTTCTTCTTCAATTTTTTTTAGTTTGCGTGAAGCTTCTTCAAAGTTCTTTCTGTTTGAAAGAAACCCAGGGTCACTGAGTTTCTTAAAAAGTTCTTCTTTTTCTTTTTCTAATTCTTCTAGTTTCATTTATCTTTTTTTACTTTCTTTTCTTCCTTTTTCTTTAATTCTTTAGTTTTACTTGATGTGACTTTTTTATCTTTTTTCAGAGAAATCTTCTTGCTCTTAATATCTTCTGTTTTTTCGAGTCGTTTTTTAAATTTTTGGACACGACCAGCAGAATCTACTAATTTTTTCTTACCAGTGAAAAAAGGATGACAGCGTGAGCAAATTTCAACTTCCATATTATCAACAATAGAACCAATATGAAACTTAGCTCCGCAAGCGCAGGTTACTGTTGCTTTAGTATTGTATTTTGGATGGATATCTTTTTTCATATTTATAATTTAGTAGTTTTTATAATACCAAGAAAAGATTAAAAAAGCAATAAATAGGATAATTAGAATTGACATTAGTATATAAGATGTGATAATATAATAGATGTTCTCTATCATGAGGACAAGCCCCACTGTAACACTACGACTTTTTTGTCGTAGTGTTTTTTATATTTCTTGATTCTTATCGTCTTTTATGGTAAATTTAAAAAACATATAAACATGGAAGAAGAAAAACAACAAACAATTAATGAAACTGAGATGAAGGAGGCTGGGCTGCATTATGGTCACAGCAAGACCCGTAATCATCCACAGGCCGGATATTTTACTGTTAAATCTTATACAGAGCTATCTTTTATTGATTTAGAAGAAACTTCGAAGGCGCTAGAGGTAGCTTTAGGTTATATTAAAGAGATTGTTAAAAAAGAAGGCTCAATTCTTTTTGTTGGAGCTATAGCAGGCGCAAGAACAAAAATTAAAGAATTAGCAGAAAAATATGGTTTTCCTTATGTTACTAACCGTTGGCTAGGCGGAACCTTAACAAATTTTAAAACATTGAATGGCAGAATTAAATATTTAAAAGAATTGGAGGAAAAAAAGAAATCTGGTGAATGGCAGAAATATACCAAGCACGAGAGGAAAAAATTAGATGATAAAATGGCTAAATTAGAAGAGCAATTTATTGGCCTAAAAAATACAACTAAATTGCCAGACGCTTTGTTTATTATAGATCCTAAGATACATGATACTGTAGTGAGGGAAGCGCGGAAAATGAAAATTCCTATGGTTGTAGTTTTAGATACTGATGATGATCCAACTCTTATAGATTATCCAATTCCTGCCAATGATAGCGCAAAATCTTCAATTGATTATATTTTGAATAAAGTGGATGAAGCTATAGAGCAGGTAAAGAAAGGTAAATAACAAAAATATTAATTAATAAATCACAATGGTATCTATTGATGATGTTCAAAAATTAAGAAAACAAACTTTTGCCCCTGTAGTGGAATGTAAGAAGGCCCTAGAAGAAGCAAAGGGAGATTTTTCCAAGGCAAGCGAGATATTAAAGAAAAAAGGAGCATTACGTGCTGAGAAAAAACAAGAGAATGATACAAAATGCGGAATAGTAGAAGCATATATTCATTCAAATAATCAATTGGGAACTTTAGTTGAATTACGTTGCGAGACTAGTTTTGTAGCTAATAACCCTGATTTTAAGAAATTAGCTTATGATTTGGCAATGCATATAACAGCTTTAAACCCACAATATGTTTCTTCTAAAGAAATTTCCGAAGAAATAATTGAAGAAAAGAAAAAGGAATATCAAGAGGAATTTAAAAAGAGTAATAAATCACCAGAGATTGTAAAAAAGATTGTTGAAGGTAAGCTTGAAAAGGAATTTCAAGAAGTTTGTTTGAATAAACAGGCTTTTATTAAGGACGAAACCAAAAACATTGACCAATTAATTCAAGAAGCCATTGCTAAGTTTGGTGAAAATATAGAAATTAGTCGTTTTATTCGTTTCAGAATTTAATATGTTTAATATTCTTCCACCTCTTTTGATTATTTTAGGTATAACTGGTTTAATTTTTATATTTAATAACCAAAAGGAGGAAAAAGATGGAGAAATCAGAGAAGAGAAGGAGGTAATAAACGAAAAAGAGAAGTTTTTAGGAAAATTTCGTGGAATTTTTAATAAAGAGAATTATCAAAAAACTGGTAATAAATTGACTCTTTTTGTGGAAAAATTCTTAATTCGTTCACGAATAATAATTCTAAGAATCGATAGAACGATTTTTAAAAATTTGACTAGTATTAGGAAAAGAAAAAACGGCAATACAGAGGATAAAGAGAATGAAATTATTAAATCCTTTAATGAAGGAAAATTGATAGAAGATGATATAGATTTTTCACATATTTTAGATATAAAGGAAGAAGAAAAAAAATTATTGAAAGGACTTGAAAATAATTCTAAAAATATTGCCATTCTTAAAAATTTAGCTCGTATTTATCTTTGGCAAGAAGATTCTTCCTCTGCTCGTTGGGTTTTACTTGAGGCTTATAGATTAGATAAAGATGATAATATAGTTCAGGGTCTATTGATAGAATTATATGGAAAGAAGGGCGGGGAATAGGAAAAAGCCGAGGTAGCTCAATGGTAGAGCAGTTGCTTTGTAAGCATCAGGTTGGGGGTTCAAATCCTCTCCTCGGCTCATTTACGGGTGCGTCGCATAGCGGCAATTGCACGAGACTGTAAATCTCGCGACCTTAGGTCTACGTAGGTTCGAGTCCTACCGCACCCACAAATCCAGCCGATGTAGCTCAGTGGTAGAGCACTTTCTTGGTAAGAAAGGGGTCGCGGGTTCAATTCCCTCCATCGGCTCAAAATGATGAATAAGTTAATAATTAACAATGGATAAACAATAGTATGAAAAAAGAATTTATAGTAAGATTACAGTGCACAGAGTGCAAGCACATTAATTATTATACGCGCAGGAATAAAAAAACTGTTGAGCGTAAGTTAGAATTAAAAAAGTATTGCTCTTGGTGTAAAAAACATACACTTCATAAGGAAATGAAGAAATAATTGTAGAATAGGGGCGTAGCTCAATTGGTAGAGTAGCGGTCTCCAAAACCGTTGGTTGCAGGTTCGAGTCCTGCCGCCCCTGCTCCTGACTTAAAAAGCTTTCATTTAAAGGCTTTTTTAATTAGAGTGAAATAATGTTTGAACTTGTGATATAATAAGATTTGTAATAATTAATAAATATATAAATATGTCAAAAAAAGGATTTGTTCCAATAATTATTGTATTAATCATTGCTTTTTTAGTTGTAAGTCTAGGTGGTTATATATATTTTCAATCAAAGGATGAGTCAACAACAAGTACTACGACAACGATTGGAGAAGATAATATTATTACTACTACCACCACTACTATTATTACCACTACCACTACTGCTACACAACCTGCTATTATAAAAGCTACAACAACAACTACTACTAGTTTCTCAACCACAGCTACAACAATAATTCCTCCAACTACAACAACTACTACAACTATACAATGTGAAGATTCAGTAACCTTTACTTACAAAGGAAATATAGTTACTTACGGAGTGGTAGAAAGTTTAGGTAAATGTTGGTTGGATCGCAATCTTGGCGCTTCTCAAGTAGCTACAGCTCATAATGATTCGCTTGCTTACGGTGATTTGTTCCAATGGGGTAGACTAGATGATGGTCATCAAGAGAGAGATAGTGGGACAACTTTTGAGCTTTCTGATGCTGACAATCCAGGACATAGTAATTTTATCTTGGTTGATTCTAAACCCTATAATTGGCGAGATTCTCAAAACGATAATTTATGGCAAGGAGTTTCAGGTATTAACAATCCTTGTCCTTTAGGCTGGCGAATACCGACTGAAGCTGAATGGGATTTTGAGAGAGCAAGTTGGAGTGAGCAAAATCCCGGTGGTGCTTTTATAAGCCCGTTAAAATTAACGGTAGATGGTTATCGAACTTTTAGTAGTGATTCGCCTTATCAGTCTCCTCAGAATGTATCAGGAAGTGGCGTATATTGGTCATCTACAGTATTTGAAGCAAAGGCTATCATATTGGCATTTGACTTGACTGCAGCCTTCTTCTCTGACGCCAGCAATTCCTATGTGGCTTACCTTGGAGATGTTAACATGGGACCAGCAAGTCGGGCATTTGGCTATTCGGTTCGTTGTATCAAGGATTGATTTGACTATTTGACTATTTTCTTGCTCAATCCTTGGGCTTTTTGGTTTTAAACTTCTTAAACTATAGTGAGTAGCAGGGTGGGGTAAGATATGATAAACTAAGTTTGTGGATTTAAATCCGGAATATGAATATACTCAGTTTGTCGTTGGATTATAGTTCTAACATCGTTTACTAGCCCCTGCTCACTATTGACTTTTAACATAAAACGTGGTATATTTATAATACTCTAAGATAGAGTATTTTTAGTTCTTTGATAAAAATTAAAATATAAAAATTAAGAGAAAGGAGAAAGAAAAATGAACTGGAACAAAGTTATATCAGGAGTTCTGATAGTAGCTGGAATTTTAATGGTTCCGACTGTATACGACATTGAGATTGTTTGGTTTAGATATTTTATGACTTTTTTGGAAAGCTTTATAATTTTACTTGGGCTAGATATGAGATACTTATAGAGTCATCTGGTATCTATATTAGAAGAAGGGAGGTGAAAAGAATGGATGAAAAGAGAAAAGGACAGATTGCTTTAGCTATCTTAAAAATTCGGCTAAGGCAGGAAACGTCAATTCGGGATATTGCCAATATAAAACGGGTAATTGGCAATATTATTAAAGACCCAGAAATGATTGCTATTAAAGCCACAAATCAGGAGCTGCTTGATATTTTCAATGTTTTAATAGTAGAAGTTTTCCAAAAACAAATGAAAAACTTCTAAATTAGTAAGAGAGAAGACAAGGTGGAGATTATTCTCCTAAAAAGGGTAATTAGGTTTCCTTTGTGAATTATCACAAAGCAAAACCTAGAACAAGAACCTATCCTTTCTTCTCTCTTTTTTCTTAATAGAGAAAAATTTAGATTCTAGGGCACACTCAAGTGCCCTTTTTATTTTAAACAAGTTCTAACATCATTCATCTTCTGGAAACTAATAGCAAATTTATTACTTGGCAGTTTTTATTTTAGATATAGTTAGTAGTAGGGTAGGATAAAATCTGATATAATAATTTTAAGCTTGTGGATTTAAATCCGGTATATAAATATACTCAGTTTGTTGTTGGATTTTAGTTCTAACGTCGTCCACGATGCCCTGCTCCTGACTTTAAAAGCCTTTATTTAAAAGGCTTTTTTTATTATGGTTAAAGAAGGTTTGAACTTGTGGTATAATTATATTAAAGTTTAGTAAATTAAAATCACAAAGGTAGAGAAATAATCAATTTAAAAATAAATATATTAAAATATTTAATAAAAATTTAATAGTATCTGTGTTAGCTATTGCTCTTGTGTTTGGTTTCACTCCATCAATTCCTGCGCATGCGGCTATTTCACCAGAATTAGGTTCAGCTGAGAGTTTCTCGGTTCTTGCTGCCTTGTCGATGAGTGCCGCTGGCGCTGGTACCACTGTCTATGGTGATTTGGGCCTCAGCCCGGGCCTAGAGGCTTCGAGAACGGGGTCTTGGAATGTGGTAGGCACGGAATATTTTGGTCGAGGCACTCTTGCCGAGACTGCTCAGGCAGATGCCCTGGGTGCTTTTAATAACCTAGCTGGTCAGGATTCTGATGGAGGGTGGGGTGTGAACCCGTGGAGTCCGGTGCCGGGAGTATGGACTGACGCCAGTAGCCCTGTGTTTACAGGAACGATTACTCTTGACGGCGATTACGATGATGTTTGGGTTTTCCAGGTTGGGCAAGACATGACGTTTTCCGGTTCAGTTATACTGACC
>DASRPB010000010.1:0-7260 GCA_035646575.1 Minisyncoccota bacterium | reverse complement strand
TTTGATTCTTTAGAAGAAGCTTTTGGAGAAAATGCCAAACATATTTATGCTATGGAGACTGGACTTTCAGCAGATCCTGCAATAATTTGGAGAATACCAGATGGACGTAAAATGACTTTAATAAGTAATTCAGATGCTCATAGTTCAAGCAAGTTAGGAAGGGAAGTAAATGTTTTTGATACAGAATTGAGTTATTCTGCTATTAGGGATGCTATTATTAAAAAAGATAAATCAAAATTCTTACATACTATTGAATTTTTTCCACAAGAAGGAAAATATTATTATGATGGTCATCGTTCATGTAATGTGAGTATGTCACCAAAACAAAGGAAGAAAACAGAAGGAATTTGCCCAAAATGCGGTCGTAAACTTACAGTGGGTGTTTTGTCTAGAGTTGACGAATTAGCCGATAGAAAGGACAGTTTTGTGCCTTCTGACGCTATTCCTTACAAAAGCTTGGTTCCATTGAAGGAAATTATTGCTGAAGCTATAGGAATAGGGCCTAAAACAAAAGGTGTAGATAAACAATACCAAATATTAATTCAGAAATTCTCCAATGAATTTAATATTTTATTAGATGTTTCTTTTGAGGAATTAAGCAAATTTACTTTACCTAGGATTGCAGAGGGGATAAAAAGAGTAAGAAGTGGTAAACTTATAATAGAGCCAGGATATGATGGTGAGTTTGGTAAAGTTAAAATTTTTCAAGAGAAAGAAAAAAAAATAAGATAGATTTTTCTAATTTTTAAAACATGGAGGAAACATTTATAGGATATTTTCTAAAACAAATCGGTTTTTATTGTTCTGATTTTATCAGAGCTTATTTCAAAGGAAGCTATGGCTTTCTTTTTAAAATCTATCAAAATTGTTTTTTGAGATTAGAACATAGAGTAGGTTTTATAGTTAATATTCGTTATTTTACTGTTCCTCTTTGGCAACAGTATAGTTTTGCAGCCTATCTCGTAAGCATTCCTTATAGGATAGTAAGGATTATTTTAGGGGTATTTCTTTTAATTATTTTAACTCTTTTCTTTTCGGCAATTTATCTTTGTTGGGTTCTTTTGCCTTTTTATCTTATTTTAAGAACAATATCATTGTAGATAAAATAGAAATATATGAATAAAAAAGAAAAAATACAAAAAAAAGTTGAAAAGAAAACAGAGCTATATTTTTCTGATGCTTTTTTCTTTTGGCCTGCTTGGGAGAGATTTTTTTATAAAGTAATTCTTACTGTTTTTATTTCTTTAGGTTTAATTTTTTCTTTTTCATTAGTACTTTTTCGGATACAGCCATGGGAGAATTTAGGAATTCTTATTCTGTTATTTTTTATCTATACCCTTCAAAAACAAAATTTTTCTGATTTACCTTTATCAGAACAATATTTGAAAAAAAAGAAAATTAATTTAGCTCGTTTTCTTTCTCCGCAAGCTAAGAATATTCTTATTGAAGCAAAAAATATTTCTCTTGCTTTTCAATTAGATTTTTTTCATGGAATGTTTTATGAGCTTCTTTCTAAAAGAGAAATAGTTGATGCATTAAGTATTTTAGATATATCTTCCGATGACATAAAGGAATTAAGAGGAAAAATAAAAGAAAAAAAGGTCAATAAGGAAGAAATTACTGTAGGAAACTATCAAAAATTTTTAGAAAAGATTATACATTTAGCCCTTTTTGAAGCCGAAAAGATAAAAAAAGACTGCGTAAGCCCTGAATCTTTAATATTAGCTCTTTATTCTGTTGGTGATTCTGAAATTGCTGATACTTTTAATTTTTATCGTGTAGAAAAAAATGATTTGGCCGTTGCGTTTGTTTTAAATTATCTTTCGCGAATAAAAGGCATAGAAGTTATGATAGGATTGGCTGACAAAAGAGAATTTGATTTTCGGCTAAAGAGAGTAAAGGTTAATCGTTCTTTTACTTCACGACCTACGCCATTTTTAGATTTATATGGTTTAGATTTTACTGAATTGGCCCTAAGACTAAAGATAGGCATTATGATTGGTCATACGCAGGAATACCAGAGTCTTTTAGATATTTTGTGCCGTCAAGGCAAAAGAAATATTCTTTTAGTTGGTCCAGCTGGTGTGGGAAAGGATACGATAGTTTCATATTTAGCTTTTAATTTAATTAGAGATAAAACACCTTTTAAATTACGAGATCGTCGTCTTATTAGTCTTTCTCTCTCTTCTTTTCTAGAAGATACAAAAGAACCTTTAGAGGTTTATGATCGTTTAACAAAAATTACAAAAGAGCTTTTGATTAATAGGGATATAATTATTTATTTACCTCAATTTCATAATTATAAATTATTAGCTCAGAAAGGGGGATTTACTGCATTAGATACTTTCCGGTCATTAATTAATTCTTCATGGGTGCCTGTAATAGCAGCAACAACTCCAGGGGATTATCATCGATATTTAGAATCAGATCCGATTGTAAAAGAAAATTTTGAAATTATTAAAGTGAAGGAACTTTCTCCTGAAGAATCAGTAAAGTTTTTAGCTTATCGTTCATTGGAGTTACAAAGAAAAAGTAAGATAAAGATTAGCTACAAAGCCATTAAAAGAGCCGTGACTTTAGCTCAACGTTTTTTAACTTCAATGCCTCTTCCATCTTCTGCAGAATCTCTTTTAACTGAAGCCATCGAGGGAGTTCGTAGAAAAGGTGAGAAGATAGTTTTAGAGCAAGATATAGTAGATTTGGTGAGTTTAAAAACTCAAGTACCTTTAGAAATCTCTTCTGAGGAAGAAAGAGAAAAATTATTGAATTTAGAAAAACTTATTCACAAAGAATTAATTAATCAGGAAAAAGCTGTAAGTTTAGTATCTGCTGCTTTAAGGCAATACAGAGTTGGTTTAACAAGTACTAAAAAACCGATTGGCGTTTTTCTTTTTGTTGGGCCTACTGGAGTAGGTAAGACTCAGTTAGCAAAAACATTAGCTAAAATATATTTTGGAAGTGAAAAGACTATGATTCGCTTTGATATGGCTGAATATCATGATAGAAAAAGTATTGATCGTTTTATTGGTAATCCTGAGGGGACAATAAGTGGATCTTTAACAGAAGCAGTAAAGAATAATCCTTTTTCCTTAATTCTTTTAGATGAATTTGAAAAAGCTAGTTCTGATGTTTTAAATATCTTTCTTCCAGTATTTGATGAAGGGAGATTAACTGATAATCTTGGTCAGGTCATTGATTTTACAAATACAATTATTATTGCGACTTCTAATGCTCTATCTGATTTTATAAAAAATGAGATAGAAAAAAATGTTGATATTGATAATTTATCAGAAAGATTAAAAAAGAAATTAACGAATTACTTTAAGCCAGAACTTTTAAATAGGTTTAATGAAGTTGTTGTCTTTAGGCCATTAACTCAGGAACATCTCAAAGAGATAGTGAAATTAAAATTAAATGAATTGGCGTCTGCTTTATCAAAGAATAAAAAAATAGAATTATCTTTTGATAATTCTGTGGTAGAACAATTAGCTAAATTAGGATATAACCCAATATTTGGAGCGCGACCATTAGATTCAGTAATTAGGCATTATATAACAGATAATCTAGCTAGCTCTATCTTAAAAAAGAAAATTGGTTCAAATACCAAAGTACATTTTGCTTTTGAAGAAAACGAATTTAAAGTGATAACAGAATCTATTTAATTTTTTCAATTATTTCTTTAAAAACTGCAGGCTGTTTTTCTGCTAATTCAGCTAAAATTTTTCGGTCTAGGCCGATTTTTTTATCTTTCAAAGCTTTAATAAACTTGCTATAACTTAATGCGTATTTTCTTACAGCAGCATTAATTTTTACTTGCCATAGTCTACGCGCCTCTCTTTTTTTTATTCGTCTATCTTTAAATGCATGAGTCCACGCATGAAGAAGCGCTTCTTTAGCTAAGCGGTATTTTGTTTTTCTACCATATCTAAATCCTTTGGTGTGTTGTAGTAGATTTTTTCTTCTTTTATTGGCAGTGGTTCCTCTTTTTACTCTTGTCATGATATTAAGAAATTAATGTGACTGTTTAATAATAGATTTAACATTGCTTCCCATGGTAATTGATTTATTTCTTCGTCTTTTCACTTTAGAAGAATCCTTAGCTTTTGTATGGCCAAGACTACAAGAACGTCTTACAATTTTACCATTCTTAGTTATCTTTAATCTTTTTTTAAATAAATTTACTCTCATATTTTTAAGACTGTGATTAAACCGCGAGGAACTTTTTTTAATGATTGAATAACTTTGTGTTCGACTTCAATTTTTGTTAGAAATTCATCTATCTTTTTTTTGGCTAAATCAAAATGAGCTTTTTCTCTTCCTTTTAATCTCATTTCTATAGTTACTGTTTTTCCTTCTTGTAAAAATTTTTCTGCTCTTTTAGCCTTTGTGCCTAAATCATGTTCCCCCTCATTAAAACCAATGCGGATTGATTTTGGAGAAGTTTGCTTATCTTTTAATCTTTTTTTTCTAAATTCTTTTTCTTTCTTATATCTTAATTTACTAGAGTCTCCAAATTTATATATTGGAGGCGTAGTTTTTCTTGTGATTTCAACTAAACCTAAACCACGTTCCTGGGCCATTTCAGAGGCTTCATCATAAGAAAAAATTCCAATTTGTTTCCCTTTTTCGTCAATAAGGCGAACTTCTTTTAGTATCAAGTTTTTAAATTAGTAAAAATTAAGATGTGGAGAAGGTGGGAGTTGAACCCACGTCTAAAAAGAATTTTTTAAATAATTCTACGAGCATAGTTCATTCTTTAAATCTCTTAAGAAAAGGAAGAATGAACAGACTTTTCTTAAAATTTTCCGAAAATGATTTGATTGATATTAGTCGGAAAAGCTAAGAATCAATCTATCTCGATGTTTGTATCCTTTAGGGCTATCGAGAATCATCCTAGAGAATTTCCCTTAAAAGGGAATGGCTTAGCCTAAACGTTTAAGCGTAGGCGTAAGCAGGAGTTTGATTAGCATTTATTAAATGCCGCCTTGATTTTTATTGAGGGTACAGGGCATCCTCAGCTCGCTTATTTAAAAACTCTCTTTTTATCGAATCCCGTCATCCCCATTATTAAATTTCTCCTCTCTTGGCTCTGTCTATATTTCTCTTAACATCTCTTTTTTTTATCGTTTCCCTCTTATCAAATTTCTTTTTCCCTTTAACTAATCCTAATTCTATCTTAACTAATCCGTTTTTAGTATACATTCTTAATGGTATTAAAGTCAAGTTTTTTTGTTTTATCTTTCCTAATAGATATTCAATTTCTTTTTTATGAAGAAGGAGTTTTTTGGTTCTTTCAGGCTCATAAGCAGAGCTGATATTTTTAGGTTGGAAGGGCGAAATAGAGCAATTAAGAAGGGAAACATTGTTATTTCTAATAATAGCAAAGCTGCCAGCTAAACTGGCTTTTCCTGTTTTAGAGGCCTTTGTTTCTGTTCCAGATAGTATAATTCCTGCTTCAAATTTTTCTAGAATTTCGTAATTGAAATATGCTTTTTTGTTTGTAGCTAAGGTTTTCATATTTTTATTATATCATATAAATTTTGATTTTTTATCTATTTTGCGATAAAGTAAAGATATATGGAAAAAGTTTTAGAATTTATTCAAAAAGAAAAAGAGATCTTGAAATTTTGGGAGAAGAATAAAATTTTTGAGAAATCAATAGAACAAAGGCCAAAAGATAAATCTTATGTCTTTTATGATGGCCCTCCTTTTGCAACTGGCTTACCTCACTATGGGCATATTCTTGCTTCTTTAATAAAAGATGTTGTTCCTCGTTATTGGACAATGAAAGGGTTTCGTGTAGAGCGACGTTGGGGTTGGGATTGTCATGGTTTACCAGTTGAAAATTTAATTGAGCAAGAATTAAATTTGAAAGACAAAAAAGATATTGAAGCTATTGGCATAGATAAATTTAATCAAGCTTGTAAAGATAGTGTTTTACGTTATGTTGATGAATGGAAAAAAGTTATTCCTCGAATGGGTCGCTGGGTTGATATGGATCATCCATATAAAACCATGGATTTTGATTATATGGAATCTATTTGGTGGGTGTTTAAGCAGTTATGGGATAAAGGATTGGTTTATAAAGATTATAAGAGTATGCATATTTGTCCTCGTTGCGGAACAACCCTTTCTAACTTTGAAGTAACTCAGGGATATAAAGATGTTGAAGATTTGACTGTTACAATTAAGTTTAAATTAAAAGATAAAGAAAATACTTTTGTTTTAGCTTGGACAACTACTCCTTGGACTTTACCTGGAAACGTAGCTTTGGCAGTAGGCAAAGATATTAATTATGTGAAAATACAGATTGGAAAAGAATCTTATATTTTAGCTAAAAGTAGACTAGAGATTATTAAGGATGAATATAAAATAATTGAAGAAATAAAAGGTAAAGATTTGATTGGATTAGAGTATGAACCTTTATTTGATTATTTTTCAAAAAAAGATGATTTAAAAAACAAAGAAAATGGTTGGAAAATATATGATGCTGATTTTGTTTCCACAGAAGAAGGCACAGGAATTGTTCATATTGCTCCAGCTTTTGGTGAAGATGATTTAAATCTTGGGTGTTTAAAAAACCTTCCTTTTGTTCAGCATGTTGATGAAGTTGGTTGTTTTACTGATGAAGTTATAGAATGGGCAGGAGAAGAGGTAAAACCAAAAGATGATATTTCTAAAACCGATAGAAAAGTTGCTCAATGGCTTGAGAATAGAGGTCAACTATTGTCTCAAGAAAAAATTACTCATAGTTATCCTTTTTGTTGGAGATGTGATACGCCTCTTTTAAATTATTCCACTTCTTCATGGTTTGTAAAAGTTACAGCCATAAAAGACAAGATTATAAAAAACAATGAACAAATAAACTGGGTTCCTGGGCATATTAAACATGGGCGTTTTGGTAAATGGTTGGAAGATGCAAAGGACTGGTCAATTTCCAGGTCTCGTTATTGGGGAACTCCTTTGCCAATTTGGCAATGTGATGGTTGTGAAGGTAGTCAGGTTAATGCTTGTGACAATATTAAAGTCTTTGGTTCAGTCGAGGAATTAGAAAAAATAAGCAATAAGGAAATAAAGGATATTCATAAACCTGGTATTGATGAAATTACTTTTAAGTGCGAAAAATGCGGGGGGTTAATGAAAAGAGTTCCATATGTTTTAGATTGTTGGTTTGAATCTGGTTCAATGCCTTATGCTCAAGCTCATTATCCTTTTGAAAACAAAGAATTATTTGAAAAGAATTTCCCAGCTCAATTTGTC
>DASRPB010000009.1:0-2094 GCA_035646575.1 Minisyncoccota bacterium | reverse complement strand
CAATAAGATTTAAACTTTTTTCACTCATAAAACCGTTTGAAACCCATATATTTTTAATTCCTTCTTTTTTAGCTAATTTCATTGTATCTAAAGCATATTCTGCCCAAATACTAGGTTCATTATATGTATAAGCAATAATTGAGATTTTATTATCTTTACAATACTTCACAATTTTCTTTGGTTCCCATTCTTCTCCTGTATGTATTAAATCTAGATTTCTAGGTATTTGAGAAATTTCCCAGTTTTGACAAAAATCACAAGCAAAATTACAACCCATTGTTCCTAAAGAAAAAGCTTTTTGACCTGGTAAAAAATGAAAAAGAGGTTTTTTCTCTATAGGGTCAATATTTAAACTAATAGCTCTCCCATAAACTAAAAGATAAAGATTCCCGTCTATATTCTGACGAACACCACAAATTCCAGTCTTCTTGTCAGAAATAAAACAGTGATGGTAACAAGCTTCACAGCGAACTTTATTATCTTTTAATTTTTTATAAAGAATAGCCTTTTTCATATTCTTGATATCATTATATCACTTTATTTAAACTAAATTCACATCCGCAGTATTTCTGACGATAAATATTATATTTTTTTACTAATTCTTGTTCTTTTTGATGAGCTTTACGAGGATCTAAGTCTAAAATTACATAATTAAGATAATATTCTTTGGCTAATCTTTTACCATAATTATTTATAAAATTAATATCTTTAAAACGATTAACGCTTAAAGTTGTTGTAAATTCATTAAAATTATTGTTTTTAGCAAATCCTGCTGTTTTATCTAAGCGAAAATAAAAACAATTTAAACATCTTTCGTTGTTTTCCTGGTAAGATTCAAGAGAATGAGGCAATGATTTTTTAAGATATTCTAACCATTTATTATGTTCATATTTTACGGTAATCAATTTTAATTTGTAAATCTTAGCTATTTTTTCTACTTCTTTTAATCTTTTTTGATATTCTTGTTCAGGATAAATATTAGGATTATAAAAATATAAAGTAAGGTCTTTTGCTTTTTTCTCTATTAATAAATATTCAATTATTGGCAAAGCGCATGGAGCGCAACAAACATGTAAAAGCATATTAAAATTATTACAATTTAATTAATTTGTATCTTTCTTTATGTATTTTATCATAATAGAAATTTAAAACAAAAAAAAGGCACAAAAGTTAGTCTTCTGTGCCATCAATGTTGTACTTCTTCTTTAATTATATCCCCATTACAGTTATATACCCTGTAACTAATCCATTTTCTTTTTCTAGAGCTACAATAAGAATTTACTATTACTTCAAATGCTTCAAAATCTTCTTCTGACTGAAAGCTACCGCCATAATACTGATTTGTGGTATAAGAATAAAAATCCTCGTTTTCAGCCTTATATATTGCTAACCAATGGCTAATATTTGAATCATCAAAGGTTATTCTTATTTGCCAAGTATTAAGACCATTATAAGCCCCAGCAACGGCGCCAAAGAGGGAAAAATCATTACAGTCCCCTATTTTTGTTTTCCATAATTGATAGGGGGATTTGGCATAGACGCAATATTGATAACTAAAATTACTTTGCATATACCAAGCAATCCAAAGTACTGAATCTAACCATTTAATTGAAGACAAAAATTCATCATCATCAGGCAATACAAAATTATTTAAATCAAACCATCCTATTTCCATTCCTGTACAGCCAGTTAAAAACATTACCATCAATAATAAAACAATAATTTCTTTCATTTCTTTCACATCCTTTTCAAAGAACATATTTTATCAAAGCATAGACTAAAAAGTTCGAATTGTCAAGTTAGCGCAATAATTCAAAACTAAGATTTTAAATATTATTTCTTATATTCCATATTAATCTCATCATAAACCTTAAGTTATGAATACTTGCTAACCGTAAATAAAGAGACTCTTTGACTGAGTATAAATGATGAAGGTAAGCCCTGGAAAAATTATTGCAAGTATAACAATCGCAATTTTTATCAATTGGATTATTATCATTCTCAAAACGGCTATTGGATATTCTTAAACATCCTTTATCAAATTCTGATTCAAAATTTACTCCACCATCCTTTAAAAAAATTTCACCACTATAG
>DASRPB010000008.1:0-4110 GCA_035646575.1 Minisyncoccota bacterium | reverse complement strand
TTAAAAACGAATAAAACACGTTCTGCTTTAACAATTTTGGGAATTGTTATTGGTATTTCATCAGTTATTTTAATGATGTCATTAGGCGATGGAGCTCAGAATTTAATTTTAGGACAGATTATGTCTATGGGCCCTAATAATGTTTATGTTGAACCAGGTGCTTTTACTACAGGGGGAGGGGATATGACACAACAAATGATGGAGGGAATGGAAATTAAAACATTAACACTTAAAGATATGGAAGCAATCGAAAATGATCCATTAGTAGAAATGGTTGCTCCAATGGTTCTTAGTGTGGCCAGGGTAGTTTATAAAAACAATGATGAAAAAGTTACTCTTTTTGGTACTACTCCAGCATATAATGAAATAACCAATAGTAGGACTGCATTAGGATCTGATTTTACTGATTTTGATGTTCAGAGTATGTCAAAAGTTGCTGTCTTAGGGTACAAAGTAAAAGAGGATTTATTTGAAGACGAAAATCCAATTGGTAAGATCATCAGAATAAAACAAACGAATTTTAGGATAATTGGAGTTATGGAAGAACAAGGAACGCAGATGTTTCAAAACCTTGATGAATATATATATATTCCAATTACTACTGTTCAAAAATTCTTATTAGGCATTAATCATGTGCAATCTTCTGTAATTGAAATAGTTGAACAAGATAAAATTGATGAAGCTGTAGAAGGTATTCGCTTAATGCTAAGAGAACGGCATAATATATATAATCCAGAAGGCGATTTATCCAAAGATGATTTTAAAGTAGTCAGTGGAAAGGAAACTGCTGATCTTATGAATACAGTCACAAGTATTCTTTCATTACTTTTATCTTCTGTAGCTGCTATTGCTTTAGTGGTTGGTGGAATTGGAATTATGAATATCATGTTAGTCTCAGTAGTTGAAAGAACAAGAGAAATCGGTTTGAGAAAAGCGGTTGGCGCTCGGAAAAAAGATATTCTTTATCAATTTTTAATTGAAGCGATGGTTTTAACTGGACTTGGTGGAATATTAGGAATTTTATTAGGAGCTATTCTTTCTTATCTTGTGAGTGTCGTTTTAACAATGGCCCTTGGAATAGAATGGGAATTTGTTCTTTCTCTAAGTTCTATAATTATAGCTTTTGGAGTAGCTACAGGTATTGGTCTTGTTTTTGGAATTTATCCTGCTCGTAAAGCAGCAAAATTAAGCCCAATTGATGCTTTAAGATACGAATAAATTTACAAGGATACTTTTATTATACCTGCATCTGAAAGATAGAAGATATAATTTATTGAAGAATCGTAGAAAAAATTATTATTTTTTATATCACTGGCAATAGGCCAGATTTTATTATTTTTAAGCACATAAATATTAAGCATATTATCTTTTAAGAATAGAAGATAATCATTGTTACGGAACCATGAAGCTGGAACATCGGAATAAAGTTTTTCAGAAAAGTTAATGTCATTTTCTAAATTATAAATTTCAATTTTACCTTCTGAAGATAATAATATTTCATTTTCGTTTAAAGAAAAAATCCCATCAATAATATTTTCACTGATTAATTCTGGTAAATCCTCAAATGTTTTCAAGTAGTAAGCTTTCTTTGACCCTTCAATGATTAAAAATTTATCGTTATTTCCCTCCTTTATGATTTTAGTTTTTTCTAAATCCTCAAGAGAAAAACTGTATAATGATGTTTTTATTTCTTCTTTTGTTCGCAAAGAAACTTTAGTGAAAACACCGTTTTCTTTTATAAAATAGATATAGTCGTCATCAACTACAAATGGAGAACTTTTACCGTTATGTATTTTTTCTATAGATTCTGTAAGAAAGTCAAGAAGGTAGACAGCATCAGGGGTTCTAATGATTATATTCCCATCATTCTTAGCATAAAAAGTAGCTTGATCAATAGTTAAAGATGTTTCTTTTTCTCTTAATTGCGCTTGGTCTAATGCTTCTTTTAATGAAGCATTTAATGAAATACTATTTTGAATTAAGCTTTTTGGCAAAAATACAATTTTCCAATCGTTTTTTCCTAAATAAACAAGTAACTTTTTTGTAGAGAAGACCACTTTATTAGGCAAAGAAGAAGATTCAAAAAAATATTCTTTTTCTTTTGAATTTCGATCAAAAATATACCAATTGTATTTTGAGAGTTTTTCTATATAAAGAATTCGATTAGAATCTGGGCTTAAATAAAATTGGTCGATGTTTTTACTTGATATAATATTTTCCTTGGGCCAGTTATTAGGGAAAAGGTAAATATGATTGAGGTTGATAGTTTTATTATTTTCAATAACTATTTTATCTTCCCAAAATGAATAATCTGGACAAGAAAAGAACAAAGAGTATTCACCAGGATTTAATTTGATTTTTAAAATTCCTTGTTTGTCTTGATAGGTTCTGTTGTTGATTTTTAAAGTAGCTTCTGCAGGATGAATTCTGACTTCTAAAATACCTTTGGATTCTATATATTTTTGGAGAGAACGGAATCCAAAAAACACTCCAATTCCTAAAAGAAAAATTATTATTAATATTTTTAATAATTTAATCATATGAATATATCTTATCTTGATAAAGATCCTTATTTGAGCTTATATTAAAAATATTATACAATACAATAGATGTTTACACAAAATAAACTTAATCATTTATTAATTACTTTTAGCTTAATCCTTTTAGTGGTAGGTTTGGTTGCTTTAATAAGTGCTTCTGCTGTAATAGGGGAACAAGAACATGGAGATGTTTATTATTTTGTTAAGAAGCAGTTGCTCCTTGGGATATTTCTAGGATTAATTTTTGCTTGGGTTGCTTCAAAAATTAATTATCATTTTTTGACAAAATTTGCTCTGGTTCTATTAGTTCTAAATATTGTTTTATTGCTTTTATGTTTTATTCCAGCTCTTCAGCCTTTAGGGTCGCCAGCTCGTCGTTGGCTTAAAATTGGACCTATGAGTTTTCAACCTTCTGAGTTAATAAAAATAACTTATATCATTTTTCTTGCTGGTTTTTTAAGTCGTTTTTCAATAGATAAAATAAGAAAAATGAATGCTGCTCCTTTTATTGTTTTTGTGGCTTCTTTGGCCATTATTTCTACTATTATTTATAAACAACCAGCAACAGGTACCTTATTGGTTTTAATGTTATCTAGTGCTACAGTTTATATCGTAGCAGGCATGAGTGCGTTTCAATTTTTGTCTTTAGGATCATTAAGTACTTTGGGATTAGCATTTATGATAAATAGAACTCCTTATCGTTCTGAGAGAATTTTATCATTTTTGTCCCCAGGAAGTGATCCATTGGGCAAAGGTTATCATATTATTCAGTCTTTGATAGGTATTGGTTCTGGAGGATTACTTGGAATAGGATTTGGAAGATCAATACAAAAATTTAATTATTTGCCTGAAAGTCATACAGATGCTATTTTTTCTATAATTGCCGAAGAGTTCGGTTTTTTAGGATCTTTATCAATTATTGTTTTTTTTCTTTTACTTATATCAATTGGTTTGAAAATAGCTAAAAAGGCTCCAGATAATTTAGGAAAATTTTTAGCAATAGGTCTAATTTGTAATATTGGTTTTCAGGCATTTATTAACATTGCAGCTATGTGTCAATTATTACCAATTACAGGAATTCCTCTTCCTTTTATAAGCTACGGTCCCAGTTCTTTAGTTGCTACATTGATTAGTATTGGAATTTTAAGTAATATAGCAAAACAAACATAGATAATAATTAACAAATTTAATAATTCTAAATTATGGATGTTTCATTTTTAAAACCTAAATTTTCTTTTGATAAAACTATGCGCATAGTTATTACTGGTGGAGGTTCTGGTGGGCATACATTTCCTTTAATTGCTGTTTACAGAGAACTTAAAAAAATGGCTGGAACACAAAGAGTTTCTTTAGAAGTTATATATATCGGACCTGATGATTTTACTCTTCCATATATTTTAAAAGAGGAGGGGATTAAAGTGAAAACAATTATAGCTGGAAAGTTAAGAGGTTCTTCTAATTTTATTAAAAGCATTCTAGGATTTTTTAAGATGATTGGTGGTATTTTTCAATCTCTTTTTTACGTATATGCATTAATGCCAGATGTTATTTTTTCTAAGGGAGGATATGG
>DASRPB010000007.1:0-3211 GCA_035646575.1 Minisyncoccota bacterium | reverse complement strand
AATCCAGGAGTTTTTACTAAAACAACAAAAGAAGATGGTATAATTATAAAGATAGTTAATGGTTATCTGGTAAATAATTTAATGATTTATAAAGATAAAATGCCGGGTCAAGTCTTTGAGTTTAAGAATAAATTAGCAGTTAAATGTGGTGTGGGTATTTATGTTATTGAAGAATTAAGACCAGCAGGAAAAAATACAATGAACAGCGAAAGTTTTTTAAGAGGTAATCAATGGATATTAAAAACTAATTTTTAAATGTTTTCATTTTCTAAAAAATATTATCCAATAATTTTAAGCTTTTTTTTGCTTATTCTTTTTGGATTTTTTATTGGAGATGGATTAATAGAAAAAAGATATTTAACATCATCATTACTTCAGTCAAAAACAGATTCAATGGATCAATTAAGCTTAGAAGATTTAAGAATTGAGATTCCTCCGCATATTAATTTAACTAATTTCTATAAAACATACGGGCAGCGGATGCTCGGTAATGATCAAATAAATATTATTAGTAGGGAAGAATGGGGCGCTGATAAGCGTTATTCTGATACTAAGTTCATAGAAGATTTTTGTCAAAAAAATTATTGTTATGAAGATAGGTATAATCCAGAAGATACCTTTTCAGAAAAAGAATATTGGAGATCTCTTGAATTATTAATAAATTATAACAAGAATTTTGAATCTTATGATAATTTTTTCATTCAAAGCTTAAAAAAAGAAAATGATTTTGTTTATTACTATTTACCAGTAGAAGGAATTGTTATTCATCACACTGCTGGAAAATTTACTACAGATTTTCAAGAATCCAAAGAAGAATTACAAAAGATCTATCTTATGACTGCTGTGCAAAGAAAATGGAGGGATATTGGGTATCATTATTTAATAGATGGAGCAGGTCGTATTTATGAAGGAAATTTAGGAGGAAAATATTCGATTGGAACTCATGCTTATGGACACAATAAAGGAACAATAGGAATTTCTTTAATGGGTGATTTTCGTCCTGGACATGATGAATTAACTGAACCAATGAAAAAATCCTTAATTAATCTTGTTGAATATATAATTAAGGAATATCAATTAGATGTTAGTAGAAAAGAATTTTATCTTCGAAAGCCAGACTTATCTGGCCGGGAAATGACTCAAAGTCTTATGAAAGGACATATGGAATTAGATATTAGAGAAGAACCAACAGAATGCCCCGGAGTAGATCCTGAATACCTTAGAAGTATTATTTATTCTTCTTTGAATACTTCTGCGCTATACTGATAAATTTCTAGATCCATTTTTTTCCATTCATCTTTTTCTAACCCTGCTTTTTCACATAAATGAGAAATAAATAATTCAGCAAAATTTAAATCTTCCCAAACTTGTGGTAAAAAGGTAGCTTGATAAGCCCCTTTTTTTATTAACAACCCTGGTTTATATTTATTCAAATACTTAAGAAAAGAATCATGATCAGTAAAATTAGGAAATTTTTTTAATTCTGATAAGATAGAAATTTCTATTTTTATATTATTTAATTCATCGCTTTTTAAAGCTGTAAAACGGGGATCAAGTAAGGCACTTGCCAAGCAATTATCAATTACACTCTGATAAATTGATTTTTCACTTTCTAAATTACCAATGCAACCTCTTAATTCATTGTTTTTCCATAAAGTGACAAAAGTCCCCTTTTTTCCTTTTAAAGATTGTGGCAATTCATCTTCTTCGACTTGAAAAATCCCTTCATCCTGAAAGTATTTTTGCATAGCTCTTCTAGCTATTTTTAAAAGATATTCTTTATTTTCTTTATTCATAATATGCAATACTGGCATAGCCTACTACCTGACTTTTATCTCCACTTATTTCTCCAGAATTCATAGAACATAAAAGCTTAGGGTTCCATTGTTTTATATTTACAATGTTTAATAAAACTTCGATCGGTATTTTTCCACAAGCATTACCATATTCATTAAAACGTTGAACATCATTAGCTAATATAGCATCAACTGTTACTTTATCTATCATTTTTGCTTGATTATATGGTAAATAATGACTTAAATCAGAGCTAATTAAAAAAAGAGTTTTCTCATCATAGATTGATAACAAAATATTACTAATTTTTTTATAATCAATAATATTACCAACTAATAAAGGAAAAATCTCAAAATCATCCAAAACAGTTTGTAAAAATGGCAATTGAACTTCTAGACAATGTTCTGGTTCATGAATTTCAGATGATTCAATAATTTCTTTTTTATTCTTAAGTGTTGGAAAATCATTTTTTGATAAAACCTTTATTTTTCCTATTGGCGTTTGCCAATATTCTTTACCGCAAGAAACAAGGTTATCAAATGAAAAATGATGGCTTGGACCTAAAAGAATAATTTTTTTATAAGAATAATCTTCTATAGATTTAAAAGCATAAGCAGCTACTGGACCAGAATACACATATCCAGCATGAGGAACAATAATTGCTTTGACTGGTGATCTATGTTTTTCCACAGTTGCATTATCTAAAAACCCATGAATCATTTTTTCTAATAACTCAGAATCATCAGGATAAAATGTGCCAGCTACAATTGGATGTCTTGTTTCCATTTTCCTTGGATTTTTGTTTTACATTTAGGACACTTTCCATTTTTTAAATTATTTTCTAAAACCTCCATGCCCCATCGTTCTACAACAAGTGTATTACATTTTGGACAAAAAGTACTTTCATAATCAGAATTTGGAATATTACCAGTATAGACATAATTTAATCCTGCTTTCTTACCAATCTTATAAGCAGAAATTAAAGTTTCCTCAGGTGTAGGGATTATATTAAGCATTTTATAACACGGATAAAAAGCTGAAATATGCCAAGGTATATCTTTAGAAATTTTTACTAAAAACTTAGCTATCTGCTTTAATTCTTTTTCAGAATCATTTACACCAGGAATTATTAAAGTAGTAACTTCTTCCCAAACTCCAATTTTCCAGATTTTTTTAATATTCTCTTTAACTGGATTTAATTGTCCCTTACAAATTTTTTGATAAAAATTATTTGAAAAACTTTTTAAATCTATATTAATTGCGTCAAGATAAGGCGCAATAAGATTTAAACTTTTTTCACTCATAAAACCGTTTGAAACCCATATATTTTTAATTCCTTCTTTTTTAGCTAATTTCATTGTATCTAAAGCATATTCTGCCCAAATACTAGGTTCATTATATGTATAAGCAATAATTG
>DASRPB010000006.1:0-20846 GCA_035646575.1 Minisyncoccota bacterium | reverse complement strand
GAGCATATACCAAGAAGCAATAAAACAGCAAGATATCCACCGTTTTCTATTATGCCTCCTGGTTCAATAAATGAAATTAATATACCGAGAATCATTATTAAACCCCAAAAGATAAGCATCAAAAACAAAATTGAAACAATTCTTTGCTTATAAATTTTAAAGCTTTCTTTTATTAGATCTGCAAAATTTTTCATAATTTTAATAATTATTAATTTATTTTTTATTCTATTTCTTTTTGCAATTTTTCTAAAAGCTCTCTTGCTTGCGAAGAAACTTTCTTTGGAGTTTTAATTTTTACCTTAACATATAAATCACCTTGACCTGGAGCATCAAAATGTTTAATTCCTTTTCCTTTAACACGAAAGATTTCTCCTGATTCTATTCCTGAAGGAGTACTCAAAAAAATCTTTTCTTTTTTATCTCCTAAAAAAAGAATTTCTACTTCTTTTTTAGAACCAAGTACTGCTTCAGTAAAAGTAATATATATAGTTGTATGTAAATCATCGCCCTTTCTCTCAAATATGGAATGCCGTTTAATTATTATCCTAAGATATAAATCTCCACTTATCCCACCTAAAATCCCAGCTTCTCCTTCTCTCCTTATTCTTATGGTTTCTCCATCCCTTATTCCAATAGGAATGTCTATTTTTATTTCTTTATTTCCATGATAACGCCCATCACCTCCACAAATTTTACATGGTTTTTCTGGAATTTTACCTCTTCCTTTACATTTTGGACATTCAATTATTTGGGTAAATTCTCCCAAAAAAGTTCTGCGCAATTCTCTTATCACCCCTTCTCCTTTACAATTAGAACATTCTTTTAATTTAGAATTAGGTTCATATCCTTTTCCATTGCAATGATCACAAGCAAGATAAGTTTTGAATGAAATATTCTTTCTTGCCCCAAAAGCCGCTTCTTCTAAATCTATCTCTAAATTAACTTCAACATCTCTTCCTTTGTTTTGATATGTACTTTTTCTTTTCCTTGTAGATGAAGCTCCTTTGAAAAAATCAGAAAAAATATCACCAAGATCAATATCACCAGAAAATCCAAAAGGTGATTGAAAATTACTACTCTGCCATTCAAATCCAGGAAACCCTTGTTGAGGCCCAGCTCCTGCGCCTTCAAATACACGCCCAAATTTATCATATTGAGCCCTTTTCTCTTTATTAGACAAAGCCTGATATGCTTCACTAATTTCTTTAAATTTTTCTGGATTACCTCCTTTATCTGGATGATGTTTATGAGCTAATTTATAAAAAGCCTTTTTAATTTCTTCTGGAGAGGCTGAGCGCGAAACGCCCAAAATATCATAATAATCTTTCATATTTATTAACTAATAATAATTTCTTGCTTTTCTATTCCAACGCGTTTAATTTTCAAATATTTAAGTGATAGAAGAATTTGAAGAAAAACCCAACTAATCGCAATCAAAATAACGGAAAATATAATATTAAAAAATTTCAAAAAACTTAATATCACTAAAAAGATTATAATCCCAGACATTGTCCTAAGATATGAAGAAATAGTTTGCCAATGAAATTTTAATGTCTCTACGATCAAAGTCGATAATTTTTCATTACCAACAACAGGATACTTTATAAATTCAGAAAGTTTTGATTTTGTTTCTTGTAAAATTGGTTTATTAACTATTGAACCAAAACCTCCTAAATCTGGAGCTTGCTGTTCAATATATTTTCCTAAAATATTATCAACTGTTCCTGATAATTGTAAGCCAGAAAAAGGTTTTATAATTCCTGTGCGAGAAAAAGTATAATCTAAAATTTTAATTCCTACTTGTTCTATAGATACTGCATTTGCTTGAAAATAAGTTAAAGTCGATAAAGAGATTACTAAAGCTAAAAGAATATAAAAAGAACTTTTGCTGATTATGCGTATCCACTGAAGATTTATTAAAGCATCATGTTCCATTTTTATCCTTATTCTTGATAACAAAAAAAGCATAAAAACAATCGCCCAAATAAGCCAAAGAATTTTATTCCATTGATGACTAAGAAGTAATGGAATAAATGTACTAAAACTAATAACTAAATTCCAAATTAAAAAGTCTTTAAGGGGAAGCAATAAAAAAAATATTGGAAGCAAACATAACCCTATTATCCAAAATATAGATGTTCCTATTAAATTAGCATTGGTAAAGTCTTGCAATAATCCAATAAAAAAAAGAGACCCTAAAGCAAAGCAAGCCACAATTAAAATACCAAAAATAGAATTTTTAAAAAAAATTGTTCTATCTTGATAAGCTAATTTATAACTGTTTAGAAAATTAGGGTTTTTAGTCATTAAAAATTAAAAATTGAAACATATTTATTCAAATATATCTCAATTATATCACATCGTTATTTTTCTTCATAATCAGCGTCTTTGGCATCTTTCTCTTCTTTATCTTCTTTATCTTCTTTATCTTCATCTTCTTTATCTTTTTTTGTCTCTTCATCTGATTTTTCTGATTCAGGCTTCTTTTCTTCTTCTGATTTTTGTTGCTGATAAAGATGAGTACCAACTTCTTGTAAAGATTGAGATAATTCCTCGGTCTTAGTTTTAATCTCATTAAAATCATCTTTTTGCAATGCTTCTTTTAATTCCTTAGCTTTATCTTCAATTTTAGTCTTCAAATCAGAAGGAACTTTTTCTCCAGCATCTTTTAATGTTTTTTCTGTTGTGTAAAGCAATGATTCAGCATTATTCTTTATCTCAATATTTTCTTTTTTCTTTTCATCTTCTTCTTTATGTAATTCTGCTTCTTGTTTTAATTTTTCTATTTCTTCTTTCGACAGCCCTGAAGATCCTTCAATATGAATAGACTGTTCTTTTCCAGTAGCTTTATCTTTAGCAGTAACATTTAAAATTCCGTTAGCATCAATATCAAAAGTTACCTCAACTTGAGGGATACCACGAGGAGCAGGAGGAATACCATCCAATATAAAGCGACCTAATGATTTGTTGTCACCAGACATTGGCCTTTCCCCTTGAAGTACATGAATTTCTACTGAAGGTTGATTCTCTGCTGCAGTCGAAAATGTCTGACCTTTTGTAACTGGTACAGTACTATTCTTAGGAATTAAAACAGTATTAACTCCACCTAATGTTTCTATTCCCAAAGAAAGAGGCGTAACATCTAAAAGCAAAACATCTTTCATATCTCCACTTAAAATACCACCTTGAATAGCTGCTCCAATTGAGACCACTTCATCAGGATTAATTTCTTTACTTGGTTCTTTACCAAATAATTTTTTTACTTCTTCTTGAATTTTAGGCATTCTTGTTTGCCCTCCTACTAAAACTATTTCTTCAATATCTGAAACTTTCAAACCACATTCTTTTATTGTCTTCTTTGTTAAATCAATTGATTCTTTAATATAATCATCAACTAATTCCTCTAATTTAGAACGATTTAAACTATAAGAAAGATGTTTTGGACCAGAAGCTCCAGAAGTAATAAACGGTAAATTAATTTCTACTTGCATTGTAGAAGATAATTCCTTTTTTGCTTTTTCCGATGCTTCTTTTATTCTTTGTAAAGCCAAAGGATCTTTATGTAAATCTATTGCTTCATCTCTCTTAAAGTTCTCTATAACCCAAGCCATTATCTTTTGATCAAAATCATCTCCCCCTAAGTGTGTATCTCCTCCTGTTCCTTTTACTTCAATTGTATCAGGGCTAACATAAAGGACAGAAATATCAAAAGTCCCCCCTCCAAAATCGTAAACAACTATTTCATGGTCTTTGTTTTTATCTAAACCATAAGCTAAAGCAGCTGCTGTTGGTTCATTTATAACCCTTTTTACATTAAAACCAGCTATTTCTCCCGCATCTTTTGTTGCTTTTCTTTGACTATCATCGAAATAAGCAGGACATGTTATAACTGCATCTGTAATTTTTTCTCCTAATTTTGCTTCAGCGTCTGCTTTTAATTTCTGCAAAACCATAGCTGAAATTTCCTGTGGTTTATACCAACGATCTCCCATCTTTATTTCTACTCCCCCATTAGCACCTTCTTTAATTTCATAAGAAAGCAAGCTTTTATCTTTCTGTACAATTGGATCAGAAAACTTTCTACCAATTAATCTTTTTACAGAATAAATTGTGTTTTCAGGATTAGTAATAGATTGGCGACGAGCTAACGTCCCAGCCAATCTTTCCCCATTTTTAGATTGAGCTACAACTGAAGGAGTTGTTCTTTCACCTTCAGCGCTTTCAATAATCTTTGGCTGACCACCTTCTATAGTAGCCATTGCCGAAAAAGTTGTTCCTAGATCTATACCTAATATTTTTGCCATAATTTTTTATTAATTTTTGTTATTTAATTTGTTATTTATTCTCCTTTGCTAATATTACTCGACAAGGGCGAATCACTTTATCATTAAGGATATACCCTTTTTCCAAAATTTTTATAATCGTATCTGGATCGAATTTCTCATCTTCTGCCATTGCTACTACTTCATGAAAAGCAGGATTTAATTTTTCTCCTATTTTTACTTTAATTTCATCTACCCCTTCTTTTTCTAAAATATCTTGCAACTGACTTTTTATTAAATAAATCCCTTTAAGATAATTATCATTTTCTTTTTTATCCTTTCCTTCTTTCAAAAAGCTCTCAATAGCTAAATCAAAACCATCTAAAATAGCAATTAAGGATTTAACAATTCTTTCATTAGAAAACCTTACAACTTCTTTAAATCTTTCTTTTTCAGTTTTTTTGTAATTAATAAAATCAGCTCTTTCTCTTTGCCATCCTTTTAAATACTCGTCTTTCTCCTTTTTTAATTTTTCTAATTCTTTTTGTTTTTTTATATCAGTCATATTTTTTAATTATGATTAAGAGGTTAAGTTAGAAACAGCCCTTAAAATGGCAATATTTTTTTTATAAGGCATCCTTTTAGGTCCTAATATACCAAAAATTGCCTTTGGCTCAGAAACAATACTAAGTAAAGAACTAAATTGATCAGATTTTACAAAAGGATTATCTTTACCTATTAAAACAAGCGGATTTTCATCAATTTTTATATTTTTTAACTTCTCATCTAATTTCTCCAAAGATTCAGCTATTTGTTGAAAAAATCTACAAGTTAACAATTCTTCCTCAAACATTTCAGTAAATATATATTTAAATCCTTGTTTAATTATTTCATCTTCTTGAAATAAATAGCAAAAACAAAATGAATGGCTTTCTTCTGAAATTATATCTAATAATTTTTTTATTTCTTTAGCAGAGTTCGTATTATTTTCTAATTTAAACTTAATTTTTAATAATTCATTTTTTATTTTTTCTTCCCACTGTTCCGAAGAATCATTTTCTTCAAAAATAGTATCAATAAAAAATTTCCAAGCTTTATCTGTCGGTATTCGCCCGCTTGAAATATAAGGTTTGTATAAATAACCTTCTTCTGTAAGCACAACGAAATCATTTCTAATAGTTGCCGAACTTACACCTAGACGATATTTAGCATTTAAAATTTCAGAAGAAACAGGTTCACCAGTACGAGTATATTCCTTAATCAAAACCTTTAGAATATAACTATTTCTATCTTTTAATTTTATTATCATATTAATTTCTCTATATATTTTACTCATTAGCAATCAAATGTCAAGAGTGCTAAATTAATAAACAATTAATAGGGGGATTAAGGAGAATTATTGTCTAATTCTTGTCCCCTACTTTTCCACGATTGGATTTGCCTGACTTTATACACCATGATAAAATGAAGTTATTAATAATAAACATATGAGACAAATATTTAAAGGAAACATTACATGGATAGATATTACCTGCCCTACTAGTGAAGATATTGAATATCTTCATAAAAACTATCGTTTTCATCCCCTTATCTTAGAAGAGCTTAAAATGCCTTCTCAAAGAAATAAGACAGAGATACACGATGGCTATATTTTTTTAGTATCCCACTTTCCATGTTGGAATAAGATTGAAAAAAAATCCTATCCATGGGAATTAGACATTATTTTAGATAAAAATACCCTCGTGACAATCTGTTATGAAAAAAGCACAGCAATGCGCGAAGAATTTATGGAAAAAGTTTATACAAAAGATTTTGAAAGTCTATACCTCAATGACACGATAAAACTTCTCCATTTCATTACTGAATATTTTTTAGATTTTGCAATAAGGCAGATCTACCATATTCAGGAAAAAATCAATAATGTAGAAAAAGAGATATTTCAGGGCAAAGCGGAAGATGCAATTCCTAATATTTCTTTTATAAAAAGGGATGTTCTTAATTTTCAAAGAATATTTAGGTATCTAAAAGAAACTTTATGCTCTTTGTCCAGACAAGGGCCACGAATTTTCGGAGAAGACAAACGTATCTATTTTGATGATTTAATCGGTGATAGCACAAAAGTAGAAAATCTTATTGATAGTTTTAAAGATAATATCGAATCATTAGAAAATACAAATAATTCTTTGATAGAGCATAAAACCAATCTTTTAACGAGGATTTATACAATTCTTTCACTTATAACTTGGCCTGCTTTATTAGTTACTGGTATTTATCAAATGAATACCAGTTATTTGCCATTTATTGGAGCTCCTTATGATTTCTGGCTTATTCTATCATTTGCTTTTATAGCATCAATATTAATATTTTCTTACCTAAAAACAAAAAAATTTCTATAGATGATTCATCTTTACAATACTCTTACTAAAAAAAAGGAAGTTTTTAAACCAATAAAAGATAAAAAGGTTGGTCTTTACACATGCGGTCCAACTGTTTATTCATACGCGCATATCGGAAATTTGAGAACATATATTTTTGAAGATATTTTAAAAAGAGTCTTATTGTATCAACAATACAAAGTTAAACATGTAATGAATATAACTGATGTAGGGCATCTAACATCTGATGCTGATACTGGTGAAGATAAAATAGAAAAAGCTGCGAAAAAATCAAAAAAATCAGCTTTTGAAATAGCCGAGTTTTACACAAAATCTTTTTTTGATGATTGTAAAAAATTAAATATTCTAGCTCCAGATATAGTAGCCAAAGCAACAGATCATATAGAAGAAGACATTGAACTTATCAAGGTTTTAGAAGAAAAAAATTTTACTTATCGCACTAGTGATGGAATATATTTTGACACTTCTAAACTGAAAGATTATGGAAAACTTACTGGAATGAATTTTAAAAAACTTAATAAAACATTAAAAGCTGGCGCAAGAATCGAGCTTTCTCCAGAAAAAAGAAATATTACTGATTTTTCTTTATGGAAATTCTCTCCTAAAAACTCTGAAAGACAAATGGAATGGCCATCACCTTGGGGTGTTGGGTTTCCAGGATGGCACATTGAATGCTCCACTATTAATTTAAAATATTTAGGCAATGCCTTTAATGGAAAAAAGTTTTCCCCAAACAAAACACAGATAATAGATATACATACAGGAGGAATAGATTTAATTCCTATTCATCACACTAATGAAATAGCCCAGGTAGAGGCTGTAACAAATAAAAAATTCGTAAATTTCTGGCTACACGGAGAATTTCTTATTCTAAAAGATTCGCGAATGGGAAAATCTATAGGAAACGTAATTTTAATTAAAGATATTGAAAAATTAGGTTTTTCTCCTTTGGCATTTCGTTATTTAGTATTAAATAGCCATTATAAAGCATCCTTAGAATTTTCTCTCAAAGCACTAGAAAATGCTCAGGAAAGCTTAAATAATATTTATAATTTTGTTTTGGATTGCCTTATCGATAGAAAAGAAATCCAACCAAAAAGAACATCTGCTTTTTCATTAAATGAAATAAAAAAAGAATTTGAAAAATCAATTAATAATGACCTTAATACCCCCCAAGCCTTAGCTGCTTTCTGGAAATTAATAAAAAATTATTACCAAGCTAGAAATAATTCAAATAAAGCAAATGAGATTTCTTCAAAAGAAATTTATCAATTAGCTTTAAATTTTGATAAAGTATTAGGATTAGGATTAGATAAAATTAAACTTATTATTCCATCAAAAAAAATAAAAGAACTAACAAAAAAAAGGGAACAACTAAGAAAAATAAAAGAATGGGCAAAAGCTGATGAAATAAGAAAAATTATAGAAAAATCAGGATTTTTGCTAGAAGACAAAAAGAGAGGTACAATTATAAAACCTAAACTTTAATTTAATATATGATTGAAAGAAATAAAATTGCTAGGGAAAAACTACCACCTCAAAATATAGAGGCAGAAGAATCAACCTTAGGATCTCTTATAATAGACAAAAATGCAATCATTAAAGTTGCTGATATTTTATTTCCTGAAGATTTTTATCAACCTCAGCATCGTTTAATTTATGAAGCTACTCTAAGTTTATATCATCAGAATGCTCCCATTGATGTTTTATCATTATCTAGTCGCTTAAAAGAAAAAAAACAATTAGGTGAGATAGGAGGAGCAAGTTATTTAACTTCTTTAGTTAATAAAACCCCTACTAGTGCTCATGTAATCCATTATGCAAATATAGTTCATGAAAAAAAGGTATTGCGTGACTTAATTGCAGCTTCTTATAAAATCGCTGAATTAGGGTGGCAAGAATCAGAAAATATAAACGAGGTATTAGACAGAGCGGAACAAATTATTTTCTCTATTTCCGAAAAATCTATTGCTCATGAATTTATAGAATTAAAAGGAGAACTAGTTAGAGCATTTGAAAGAATAGATCAATTACATAAAGGTGGTGATAAATTGCGAGGAGTTTCTACAGGATTTCATGATTTAGATAATTATCTTGGTGGTTTACAAAAATCTGATTTAATAATTTTGGGAGGACGACCTTCTTTAGGAAAAACTTCTCTTGCTTTAGATATTGCTCGTCATGTAGCTTTAAAAGAAAAAATCCCAGTAGGAATATTCAGTTTAGAAATGTCGAGAGATCAAGTAGTTGATAGATTAATAGCAGCTGAATCTACTGTGGATTTATGGAAAATAAGAACAGGTCGTCTTTCTACTGATGAAGAAATTAATGATTTTACTCTTATTCAAGACGCTTTATCCCGTTTATCCGAAGCTCCAATATTTATCGATGATGCTGCTTCGCCTACCATAATGCAAATTCGAACAATGGCACGTAGATTACAAGCAGAAACAAACCTAGGATTAATTGTTGTAGACTATCTTCAATTAATCAGTCCTTCTCTTTATCGCGAAAGCTCTGTACAACAATTTTCTGAAATTTCACGTTCATTAAAATCATTATCAAGAGAATTAAACATTCCAGTATTAGCTCTTTCGCAACTTAATCGTGCTGTTGAAGCAAGACCTAAAGGACGACCGAAGCTTTCTGACTTAAGAGAAACTGGAAGCTTAGAACAAGACGCTGATGTAGTCCTTTTTGTTTACCGAGAAGATCGCTACAAAGAAGACACTGAAAATAAAGATAATCTTGCTCAAATTATCATAGCAAAACATCGTAATGGCCCCATTGGTCATGCAGATTTATTCTTCAATGAACAATTAGCAAGTTTCCGCAATCTTGAAAAAAATGAAAAGTTTCCTGATTTAGAAGGAGAATAAAAAAAAATGGATTTACCAAAACCAATCAAAAACTTTATAAGTATATTCTCAAAACTCCCTGGTATGGGACCACGCCAAACTACTCGTTTGGCTTTTTGGTTATTACATCAAAAAAAAGAATCCCAAGATGATTTTTACCGTACTTTTATTGATTTATTTTCCAAAACACAAGTATGCCCAAATTGTTTTTTTATAACAGAAATAGATCAAGAAAATAAACCTTCAATTGAGAACTTGTGCAAAATTTGTGAAAACCCACAAAGGGATAAATCTATGATATGCGTTGTGGAAAAAGAAACTGACCTTTTGTCTATAGAAAAAACAAATAAATACCATGGCGTTTATCATGTTTTAGGAAGATTGTTATCAGAAATAGATGAAAATAAAAAACTGAGAATAACTATTCCTCAGCTTTTATTGCGTATTAAGAAATCTCAATCTTCTAAATATGCTGTAAAAGAAGTAATATTAGCTCTCAGCCCTACATCAGAAGGTAATTTAACCACCTATTCTATAGAAAAATCCATTAAAGATTTAGATGATAAAATCAAAGTAACAAAATTAGCTCGCGGACTTCCTCAAGGTGGAGAAGTAGAATTTGCAGACGCAGAAACTCTTACAAATGCTCTAGAAGGAAGAAAATAATTTATTTAGCTTCTTGTATTAATACTTTCATAAAGGACTGCCTATGTCCTTTTTTCTTTTTATAACGAGTTTTGTGACGATAACGAAAAACTATTATTTTTTTAGATCTTCCTGATTCTTCGCATGTTGCAATAATTTTTGTTCCGGAAATATAAGGCTGACCAATTTTTACATCGCCTTCATCATCAACTAAAAGAAGTACTTTATCGAAGGTTATTTCCTCCCCTTCTTTTACTTCTTTTATCTTCTCTATTTTTATTTTTTGTTTAGGGGAAATCAAATATTGTTTTCCTCCTGTTTCAATAACTGCCAACATATAATTATCTATTTAAAAAGTAAGTTTGCGCACTGATTAAAAGTATTAAAACAACAACTCCTATATTAGCAAAAAAAAGCAATTTACTCAAGCTTTTATTACTTTTTTCAAATAATTGCAAAAGCGAATAATTTATCCCAACAAAAATCATTCCTAAAATTGGAATTTGCCAAAGTAAGTTTCTATTACCTAAAAAATTAATTCCAAAATCATTAGAACGAAAAATCACTGGAAAATTAGTTCCTGCTTTTCTAAACACCAACCAATTTAACAAAATAGATATAACAAAACTTACTCCTAATAATATCCAAGTTTTTTGCTTTATATTTTTCATATGTGCCCTCAACCGGAGTCGAACCGGTGTTACCAGAATGAGAATCTGGCGTCCTAGGCCACTAGACGATGAGGGCATATGCGAAAATACTATAACACAAAAAATTAATGAATAACAATAATCTTATATTTTTATATACTCTGTAATTTCCTCCATTTTCATTGAATGGGAGCCTTTAACCAATACTAAATCACCTTTTTTTATCATCTCTTTTACAAATTTTTTAGCTTGTTTACCATCTTCAAACCAAAAAGTTTCAATATCAGAATATTCACTATCAATTATCTCTTTAGCAAAAACCATTTCTTCCCCTACGGCAATAAAAACTTTAGCTACATCTGCAATATTTCTTCCTATTTCTATATGTGCTTCTTTTGAATTTACACCTAATTCTTTCATATCGCCTAAAACAACAATTTTTCTATTTGCAGAAATTTCTTTTAATATATCAAGGGTAGCACGTACTGAATCAGGGCAAGCGTTATAAGAATCATCTAATATCCAAGTATTTTTAATTCCAGGAATAAATCTTGTTCTTCCTTCTACTATTTTATAATCTAACATTGCTTCACTGATTTCAACTAAATTCATGTCTAAAGACAAGCCTACAGCAGCAGCAGCAGCTAAGGCATAAGCTTGCGCCTTGCCAAAAACACCTTCAATTCTCACTGGCACAAAACTACCGCTAGCTTCTAAACGAAAATTCATTCCTATATTTTTTAAATTATCTACGTTAATTAATTTATAATCTGTTACCTTAATATCAGAATATTCAGAAAATCCATAAGATAAAACTTTTGCAACTGTTTTATCTTTAAAATCTAAAACTAATGCATTATCGGCATTTAAAATCATTGTATCGTTTAAAGTTAAATTCTGTGGCAAATAGCTTATTTCTTCAATTAATTGATTTGTATTCTTGTAATATTCTAAATGAACAGGAGGATCTCCAATTGTAGTAATCACACCTATTTTAGGTCGCGCTAAATCAACTAAATATTTTATCATTCCTGGCGCATCTTCAGACATTTCGAGAACTAATATTTGAGGATATTTTTTTGTCTTGAAAACAAATAACCAAAGAGTATGAAAAAAGTTATAGAACCAAAGAAAAATATTCCGTTTTGCATCTTTACCTCTAATTATAGTTAAAGGCATTCCTATCTCAGTATTTAAATTAAAAACATTTCTTTCAACTTTAAATTTATTTTTTAAAACTGTATAGATTGCTTCTTTTGTAGAAGTTTTTCCAACGCTTCCAGTTACTCCAATAATAAGAGGCTTGTAACGCCACAAGATAAGTTTTGTCAAATATTTAAGCGTATGTTGTATAAATTTTCTTTTCATAATTTAGATTTCGTCTGGTGGAATATTATAATAATTTATTAAAAACCGTTCAACTTCTTCAAATGCTAATGTAACTGTATGACTAGCAGCATCTTTCGCCCATTGTGGCTTATCCATTTTTACTAGAATAATATACTTGGGATCTGAAGCAGGAAAAAACCCTGCAAATGAATGAACTACATCATCTGAATATCCTTTTCCACTTTCTAAAGCTATAAAAGAAGTACCAGTTTTACCAGCTAAACTATATCCTTTAATTTTAGCATTCCCTCCATAACCATCTTCAATTACTCCTACTAACATAGAAGTTAAAGTATCAGTAGTTTTCTGATCAATTATTTGTTTAGGATTTGACAAATATTCAGTTGATATTAAAGAAGTACGATTACCAGCTCTATCTCTTGTGCTTTCAACTAAGTATGGAGTTACTAAACGTCCTTTATTTGCAATAATTGCATAGGCTTTAATTAATTCTATAGGAGTAACAGATATTCCGTCTCCATAAGAAGCAGTTGCAAGATGAGTAGGGCTTGCTTCTGGGTATTCTAAATTAGATAAATCTCCAGTAATTTCTAAAGGTAAATCTATACCTGTTGTTTCTGCAAAACCAAATTCTTTAAAATATTTTCTTAATGTTTCATTGCCAACTTGTTCAGCAACAAAAATTGCTCCGGTATTAATAGAAAAGTTTAAAACATCACGCATTGTAGTTTTTCCATGAACCTGATCTTTATAATTAGTTATACGATAACCACCAATTTTATAATATCCTTTATCAATATATGTGGTATCTGGAGTAACTTTACCAGTATCAAGGCCTGCAGCCATAGTAAAAGACTTCATCACTGAACCAGGTTCATACCTTTCTTCAGTAGCAAAATTTCTAAAAATTAAATAATCTTTTATATCAGAAAAATCATTAAGATCAAATGTTGGTAAATTAGCTAATGCTAAAATCTTTCCAGTCTTTACTTCCATTACGATAATTGTACCTTTACTTGCTCCTCTAGATTCTACTAAATTATTTAAAGCTTTATCAGTAGCAAATTGAATATTTTTATCTATAGTAGTTTCAATAGAGAGTCCTTCAACAATTTTTTCCTCTTCAGAAAAATTAGAACGCACTAAACGTCCTAATGCATCTTTAATCCCTGTAAAAACACCTTTCCTCCCAGAAAGAATAGCATCATAGTAAGATTCTAGTCCATAACGCCCTTTAATCAACCCATCATCTGTTTCTCCAACAAATCCAATAACTTGCGCAGCAGAAGAGCCTAATGGATAATAACGATAACTCTCTCCTCTAAAATAAATACCTTTTATTTGGGCATCTTTGATTTTATTAATTAAATCATCGTCTTCAATTTTTTTAAGAAGAGGTTCGTATGGATCGTTTCCTTTATTTAAATGTAAAAAGATTTCTTCATAAGATAAAGGAATTATTTCAGATAAAAGTTCACTTGCTTCTTCTGGGTTTTCTATTTCTTTTGGAATTGCATAGAGTGAATAATATTTTTTATTAATAGCAGCAGGAATATATTCTTTATTTTTGTCTTGAAAATAAATTAAACCCCTTTCAGGGGTTAATATCGTGGTTGTATCATGAAGAGCTTCTGCTTGATTTACAAATTTTGAATTCTCTCTTATTTGAATATTATAAAGCTGACAACTTAAAGCTAAAAAAAGAACAATGAATATAAAATGAATAAATGAAATTCTTCCTTGGGAAGAACTATTCTTACCAGTTCTTTTAAAAAATTTTTTATTTTTTCTTCTCATAAAGAACCTATCTTTGGGCTAAATTATCATTTGTCAGATTTAAGTAAGAAATATATTCTACTTCTACAAAACCATTATCTTGAGCCCATTTTTCTATCTCTTGAGAAGAGGTAATAAATGCAGATTCTTCTGTTAAAAGATTAAGATCTTCTTTAGTTTTACTTATCTCATTCTTCAAATTATAAATTTTGTAATTAAGTGAAATATTTTTCCCATAAAGCACTAACCAACAACCTCCAACCATTAAAAATGGAATTAAAAGAAGAATAACTAACTTAATATGCCCTAAGTACTCCCCTGCCTCATTCACAAAATATTGCAATTTTCTCCCTTTACGAGAATTATATCTTTTACCAGAGCTCAAAACTATCGAACGTTTTTTATTATTTTTATTGTAATTGTAGATAGTTGTCATAAATAAGATTAGTAATTATTAATATTTATATTTTTTCTGCAGCACGTAATTTAGCAGAACGAGAACGCGAATTATTTTTAATTTCTTCTACACAAGGAGTGATTGGTTTTTTAGTAAGAATACTTAATTCCCCAATTTTGGCTTTTTCCCTAAAAATATTTTTTACAATTCTATCTTCTAAAGAATGAAACGAGATTACTACTATTCTTCCATTTGGTTCTAATATTTTAATAGCTTGTTCAAGTCCTTCTTCTATTGTTTGCAATTCATTATTTACAGCAATTCGTAAAGCTTGAAATGTCCGTGTAGCAAAATGTATTTTTCTATTATCATAATATTTAGGAAGAGCCCTTTTTAAAATATCTACCAGCTGCTGAGTTCCAATAATTCTTTCTTTCTTACGTGCCTCCTTAATTGCTAAAGAAATACGATACACATATTTTTCTTCTCCGAATTCTTTTAAAATTTCTTCTATCTTTTTTATATCCCAAGTATTTATAATCTCTGCAGCCGTTAGATCGCTTTCAGAATCAAATCGCATATCCAATGGTTCATCTTTCAAGTAAGAAAACCCTTTTCCTGATACGTCTAAATGCCACGAGCACATCCCTAAATCAAATAAAATTCCGTGAACTGGTTTAAAATTATGTTTCTTAACAATCTTTTCTAAATTGATATAAGAATCATTAACTAATGCAACTCTTTCAACCATTTCTGCCATATTTTTTTTCAAGTTTTCATATACACCAGAATCTATTTCAATACCCAGCAATCTACCATCTGGACCATTCTTCTTAAGAATAGCGAGTCCGTGCCCTCCCTCCCCTGCTGTAGCGTCAATAAAGTTTTTATTTACTTCTGGGTTTAAATAATCAATTACTTCTTTTAAAAGTACTGGAACATGCATAATCTTTTTATATCCCTAAATCCCCTAATTTTTCTGCAATATCACCTGATTCTTTTTCTGTTCGCTTTTTATATTTTTCCCATTCTGCTTCATCCCAAACTTCTAAACGATCAAAAACACCAGCTAAAACTATTTGCTTTTTTAATCCTACATATTTTCTTAAATAATCTGGAACAAGAATTCTGCCTTGACTATCTAATTTTATATTCATTGCTCCAGCAAGCATTAATCTAGAAAAAGCTCGAGAATTAGATTGGCTTAAAGGTAAACTTTTAATCTTCTCTGCCATTGGTTGCCAATCTTTTGAAGAAAATATAAAAAGACAATTATCTAATCCTTTTGTAATAACCCCACCTTTAGAAAGAGCCTTCCTTAATTTAGAAGGTATTGCTATTCTCCCTTTTGGGTCTATTGTGTAATAATATTCTCCAATAAACATATGAAATAAATTTAAAGGTTTTCCACAAAAAACTTATTTATCCCCACACTTATCCACATCTATCCACTTTCTTCCATTTTACTCCATACTTATACATTAAGTCAAGAAGAAAAAATTAAAAATCCCCTATTCTAAATAGAAGATTTTTTAGCTCAAATAAGGTAAAAAATACAAATTTTCAGCTAAGGCCTAAAAGATTATCCCCATATTATCCACAAATGATTTTTATAGCCTTACCATTTATTAAAGCATCTGATGTTTTCTTATATTCCGAAGATAAAATTCTTTGAAACGTACTCTGTGATGTATTCATCTCTTTAGCTGCTTGATCCTGATCTAATCATTTAATATTCTTTAGCCTTAAAGCTTCCATTTCTTCTGTAGTTAATTTTACAATCTCTAAAAACCTCATTGGTACACCTTGGGGTTTAAAGTAAATTATATTTGTATTAAATCTAATTCTTCGACAAAGTCTTGGTCTTAGCATAGTTAAATTATTAAAAGTAAAAAGATAGTCCATATAATAAAAATACAGGGAATAATTCCTTGTATCTTTAGCTTTTTGCAACCCATGATCAATTCATTCTATTTTTCCAATTTTACTGCTGTCCCATAAACAAGAAGCTCAGCTGCACCTGACATAATCGCAGAAGTAGTAAAACGTACTCCAATAATTGCATCTGCTTCTAACTCCTCAGCATTCTTTATCATTCTTTCTATAGCAATATCTCTTGCCTCATTAAGCGCCTCTGTGTATTCTTTTATTTCCCCACCAACAATATTTCTGAAACTAGCTAAAATATCCTTCCCGATATGTTTTGCCCTAATTGTGCTCCCTTTTACTAGCCCAAGAGTGGCTTTAATATTTTGACCAAAAATTTGATCAGAAGTAATAATAATCATATTCCTATTATATTTTATTATTTTTATTATCTTGAATCCTTTCTATAATTAAAGAAATTATAATTATAATAATTCCTAAAATAAAACCAGCTGTCCCCCATTTTACTACAAGTGGAATTGTAGAATCTTTTAAAAATTCATAGATACCAAATTCTGTTAATACCAAGAGGCATAAACAAAAAATCGATAATCCTAAGATTTTTAATATTTTCATGTTATTTTTTTTATTATTATAACAATTATAACACATAACACTTTTAACAAAAAAGAAGCCCTTTCGGGCTTCTTTAGTATTCAGAAGAAAACTTAATTAAAAACTTTTCTTCATTGGCTTTGCTTCATCAACTATGATTGTTCTTCCGTCTAATTCTTTACCATTAAACATTTCAACGGCTTTTTTAGCTTCTTCTTCAGATGACATTTCTACAAAACCAAATCCCTTTGATCTTCCAGAAAATTTATCTGTGATAACAGCTGCTGATTCTACTTTTCCAGCTTCTGCGAAGAGTTCTTTTAAACCGTCTTCATTAGTATCATAGGAAAGACTGCCTACATAAAGTTTGTTACTCATCTTTAAATTTGAACTTTAACTTAATTTACGACCTTTTGAAGTATACATCCAATATTGCAATATGTCAAATAAATATTGAATAAAAAAAGGCGTTAAAAATTAATTTAGCGCCTTTTTAAATCTTTTGAACATTATGAAAAATCTATCCTAAATTCAACTCCTTGATTCTTAAACCCAATACGTTCATATAGTTTATGGACTTTGGACCTAGAGTATCGGCTTGTAGCAACAATTTTATAACATCCACTTATCTTAGCTTCATTAATAACTTTATCAAGTAACTGGCTTCCTATTCCCTGCCCTCTCAAACTCTCGTTAACATATACATCTTCTAAAAATCCAAAAGGTTTTTTATGAAGATCATTATTAAGAATGTATAAAAATGCCCTACCAACTTCTTTACCATCAATTTTCACAAAGAATTTTATTCCTTTTCCTTTAATTACTTTCTTATTAATTTTCATAATCTCACCTCCTTTTTATTTTATACTTTTTTAAAAATATTTTCAAAGAACGATATTTTCTTTCTTTTTAATAAACATCATTATAGTCCCTATCGCACCAATCACAAAACCTAAGGGACAAACAAAAATTGCAATAATAAAAGATACTGTGTATAAAATTTCCATTATCAAACTTAGTACAGAAATTTGACTAATTACGATTTCTAAACCATAAAAAAGATTATGCAAAAGAACAAAAAGAAAAAATCCTGTTGCCGAACCTCCTGTTAATATTAAAAATCTTTTAAGTGATTTTTCTACTTTTTCTTTTAAAGCCAAAAATATTAAAATAATACCTAATAAGAAAAAAACAAAAAACGGTAATAAAAAGATAACGGGACCTCTAGCTAATTCTCTAACTATTGGAATAAAAAGTTGACTTGCTGTGAAAAGGAAGACTCCTATCAATGCCCAAAATATAATTGGCATTAAAGATTTTCTCATTCTATTTTTATAACTTTCTTTTATTAAAAAATGTTAATTTATAGATTGCAAATAATATCCAAGCTACCTCAAGAATTAAAAAAGGAATACTGTTTAAAGCATAGGCATAATAACCTAAAAGTCCTGCTCCTATTATATTAAAAATATTATAGATGGAAGAATCTTGCGTAACTCTTTTAAACAAATTTAAAGCAAAAGCAGTTAGCAAAAATATCATTCCAATAACTCCAATTGTAACAGTGGAATCAATCATTTAAATTAATCTTCATTTTTCTCATCTTTTTCCTTTTCTTCGGTTTCCTTTTTAATAATTTTCCAATGATAGAGATACAATGGTAAACCTATTAATATTAAGGATAAATTCATGGACGCATCGCGATGTCTCCGTGAAGTGACTGTATCAAATTCTGACATACTTTCCTTCCAATTATTATAATCAGCCAGCCAACTCTCAACGTTAATCTTCTCTTCTGCAGAAAAACAAATGTCTTTCCCTTCTTCTATATCTTGCTGTATATTTTCAATCTTTGGAATTGTAGGAATTGGTATTTGTTTACTAAAAATTCTACTTTCTTCATCAGCTTTAGTAAAAACAAAAGCCTTAAGGCCCATGTTAAGAAAATTAACACTACCAATAATTAAAAGAACTAAACCAAGTAAAGAAAAAATATAAAGATAAATTGTCCTAACTAAAGTGTATTTTTTCATATTATTTTTCCATATTATTTTCCTTGTCTCCTTTCAGTAAGCTCTTACCAAACCCGTCAAAAGATCTTAAGATTTCCAAAGGTACGGCAAAAATAATAGTATTTGACTTATCAGAACTTAAGTCATTAATTGATTGAAGGGTTCTTAAATGAAGGGCTCCATTAGCTGATGACAACATATTTGCAGCTTTTGCCATATTATCTGCTGCAATTACTTCACCTTCAGCTTTAATAATTATTGCCCTTTTTTCTCTTTCTGCTTCAGCCTGTTTTCCAATAACTCTTTTCATCTCTTCTGGTAGGGTTATATCCTTTAACTCAACATTATCCACCTGAATTCCCCAAGGATCAGATGCCTTATCAATAATATCCCTTATATTCCCTGAAACTCTATCTCTCTCAGAAAGAAGTTCATCTAAATCCACTTGACCTACAGCATTTCGCATTGTTGTTTGAGCCAATTGAGAAATAGCATAATAAAAATTTTCTACCTCTAAAACTGCTTTGTTAGCTTCTCTAACTTTATAATAAATAACAGCGTTTACACTAACTGAAATATTATCTTTTGTAATCGCCTCTTGATTTGGCACATCTACTGCTTTTACTCTTAAGTCTATCTTCCTGTAAGATTGAATAATTGGCCAAACTAATCTCCATCCAGGATTCATTAAACCAACATATTTTCCCAACATAAACCTAACCCCCCTTTCATATTGGTTAATCTGCCTAATTGAAGCCAAAAGTATAATGACGATTGCTATAATAATTGTATTTATCATATTTTTAAAATTAATACCTAATATTTAAGCCCATATATATACTACTAAAAAAGATGGCCTTAGTCAAAAACATATTAAATAATTTGTTTTTATGATATAATTAAAAAAGTCGCAAAAATAAAAAAAATCTAAAATCATTATGATTGACCAAGTAATCAAAAAGGACGGTTCTCAGGAACCATTTAATCCTGAAAAAATCAAAAACTCAATTAAAACATCAAGTGAAGATGCTGGCTTAGATGAAGCCAAACAAAATGAATTAGCTGAAACCATTAGTCAAAAAGTAATAGAATCAATTGGAGACAAAGATGTTGTTACAGCTTTGGAAATAAAAGAAAAAGTTTTAGCAGAATTAGACCTAATTGCTCCTTCTGCTGCAACTGCCTGGAGAAATTTTGAAGCTAGTAAAAATTAATAATTTCATCTAGATTAGTTAGAAATAAAGAAAAAACGGAGAATAATCTCCGTTTTTTTAAAATAACTAACTCCTAAATTAAAAATTTATATAAATAAATTGCTATGGCTGAAAAATTTCTTCTGGAAGAAAACGAACTTGTTGAACTTCTGAGAATTGTTTTGCCGTAGCTTCAATTTGAAACCAAAGAATGCCTGCCCTGCAAGAACCACCAGAAGTTTTATTTAATAAATCATTAAATTTCAAAATTAAAGTTCCGTCTTCTTTTAAATTAACCTCTTCTAGATTGAAGCTTTCTAAAGGATATTCAGTAGTAATCCCTTGATCAATATCTTCTTCTGTTAAATTTTCTTTGCCTTTCAGTAAAAGATTGATTGCGTCCTGAATTGGTATTTCGGAAACTGGAATTTCTCTTTCTATCGCAACCAAACCATCTATACTACATTTTACATTATCTAATTCATCTTTATCTTTTTCTGGATTGTAATAATAAAGTAAAATTTTTCTATATGGTATTTCAGTAAACTTAACAGAAGTTTCAAATATCTTCTGATTCTCTGCCAATCCAGATGGATTAGCATTTAAAAATTTAAGAGTTCCCAAAGAGGTTGATGGTTCAACAAAACTTAATTCTCCTTCAAATGGAACATAATCTTCAGTCATCCAATCAGATTTAGCAGTTAAAATTGCTTCTCCTAATTTATTTTCATCATCATCTAAAAGCACGACATTAAATTGGGCTTCAAAAAACCAAGAACCTATCGCTTCTCCTTCAATTTTAATAGGGCTTTCTATTTTTTCATTT
>DASRPB010000005.1:0-23650 GCA_035646575.1 Minisyncoccota bacterium | reverse complement strand
GAAGCGATTGTTTTTAATACTCAAATGATAGCTCCATTACCAATGGAAGAATCATATTTTGATTGGGAAGATTGGGGTTTATCAGATGAAGATGGAAATAAAGAAATATTTGTTGCTTTAGGTATTCAAAAACAGATTGATCCATATATAGAAATTTTAAAGGAAGTTGGATTTAATATAGTAGCAATAGAACCATTGGCTTTATCATTAGCTCGGTTTAATTATGAATTTATAGAAAAAGAAAAACCAACTTTGATAATAGATTTAAGGGCAGAAGGGATAGAGTTTATTATTACTGAAGGTAAAAAATTAATCTTTTTTGATTTTGACTCCTGGCATGAAATTTTTGGAAAAGATATTCCTCCTAAAATTACTACAGATTTGTTAAAAAATCATATGGGTGTTGAAATACCAATGTTGTTGAATTTTTATTCCCTAAAAAGAAAAAAAATGATTCAGCAGTTCGTTTTTCTTGGTTTTAATACCCAATTAGTGAATGTCTTAATTAGATGGATTCAGGTTCAATATCAACTTACTCCAATACAGATTAAATTACCTTCTTATCTTTCTAAAGCAAGTCGTGATTGGTTTGGAGTAATTGGAACAGCTCTTAGAGGTCTTATTTCTCGTAATAAAGATATAGTAGTTAGTTTAGCTCCAGTTGGGACAGAAAAAGATTATGAGCAGAATCATTTTTTAAGTATTATTTCTTTATGGAGTAAGATTGTAATAACCATTGGTTTGGTTATTGTTCTTTTGCTTGGATTAATAAATAATTTCTTTTTTAGAGATATTCAAGAACAATATTATCAAGCTGTAGCTAAACCCTTGAATCCTCAGGCCAGAGAGAAAGAATCAAATTTTGTTAAAGAAGCGAATGAATTTAATGATCTCATTACTAAATTTATTCAGATTCAAAAATATGAAGTAGGTTGGGAAGAAAAGTTAGGACTTATTTTTAAAGAAGCTGGTTCTTCATCAGTTAATATTAAAAGAATTTTAGTAAGCGCAGCTCCGGCAAATAATATTACTATTCAAGGGGAGGCGGGTAAGAAATCCCTTATAGTGAATTTTAAAGATGCATTAGATAGTTCTAATCTTTTCACAGATATTTCTTTACCTCTTTCTGCGTTAATAGATACACCAGAAGTGGTAACATTTAATTTAAGCATTAAGATATAAAATTAACCTTTTTATGATTGTTGACGGTAAAAAGTTAGCTCAGGATATAAATGAAAAATTAAAAGAAGAGCGGAAAAAGATTTCTAAAAAAATTCGTTTAGCTATTGTTTTAGTAGGAAATGATCCTGCCTCTTTGTCTTTTATAAAACAAAAAGAAAGAGTAGCTAAAGAAATAGGAATTGATATAAGGATATACCAATATGAAGATTCTATTAAAACAAAAGAATTAAGAAAAAAGGTTGGAGAAATTTGCCGTGTTACTTATAACCGAGGGGTAATAGTACAGTTGCCTTTGCCTCCTTCAATTAATACTCAAGTTGTTTTAAATGCGATTTTACCTAAAAAAGATCCTGATATTTTGTGTGAAAAAAATTTAGGAAGTTTTTATGCAAATCGTTTACAAGTATTGCCGCCAGTGCTTGCTAGTATTAAATTTCTACTAGAAAAATATAAGATTGATATAGAAGGTAAAAATGTTTTAATTATTGGGCGAGGGCGTTTAGTAGGGAAACCAGCTAGTTTATGGTTTATTAACCAAAGTGCAACAGTAATAGTTGCTAATAGCAAAACAAAAGATTTAAAAGAGTTTATAAGTAAAGCAGATATTATTATTACCAGTGCTGGAAAACCAGGTTTAATTACTGGAGATTTAATAAAAAAAGAAGCTGTTATTTTTGATGCTGCAGTTGTTTCTGAGAAGGGTAAATTAAAAGGTGATTGTGATGATTCAGTAAAAGATAAAGCAGGGTTTATTACTCCTGTTCCTGGAGGAATAGGGCCTTTATGTGTGGCCTTTTTATTTAAAAATCTATTGGAATTAGTAAAAAATCAGGACTAAATACTAAATGGACTTTAGGCTTATTTTATTGTAAAATATATTTATGTTTGACCTTTTAATCAAAAATGGAAAAGTATTTGATGGTAGCGGAGAAGCTGCTGAAAATGTTGATATTGGAATTAGAAATGGAAAGATTGTAGATATTGGTGATTTAAAAAACGAAACAGCAAAAACTGAAATTAATGCAGAAGATAGATTTGTATGTCCTGGATTTATAGATATTGATAATGAGGCTGATCATTATTTGGATGTTTTTAATTTGCCTAGCGCAGAGAATTTAATTCGTCAAGGCGTATCTACTGTTATATGTGGAAATAGTGGAGCATCATTAGCTCCATTAATTTCTGGTTCTTTAGCATCAATACGAAAATGGTCTGATCCTAATCGGGTGAATATAGACTGGAGAGAATTTAAAGATTTTTTGAATTTTTTGGACAAGAAAAAATTATCAGTTAATTTCGCTTCTTTAATAGGATGGGGCACTTTGCGATCAGAATTTACTAAAGGAGAATTTAGAAATTTAACTAAAGAAGAATTAGAACAATTAAAATTAATGGTTGGTCAGGGAATTGAACAAGGCGCTTTAGGCGTGTCTTTTGGTTTGGGATATGCTTCAGAACAAATGGTCGGTATTAGTGAAATCTTAGAAGTAGGAAAAGTAGTAAAAGATAAAAACGGATACTTATCTTTTCATCTTCGTAATCAATCCGAAGACTTTTTAACTAGTATTCAAGAGGTAATTGAGGTTGCAGAAAAGGGGCAATTACCAATAGAAATATCCCATCTTTTTATTGAAGGTAAGCCTAATTTTGAGAATTTTACAGAGGCTTTAGAAATGATAAAAAAAGCGAATAAAGGAACGGAATTAATTAATTTTGATTTATTTCCTTACGATAGTAGTGCTAAAGTACTTTATTTGATTCTCCCAGAATGGGCGGCAGTAGGAGGCAGAGAAGTTCTTTTAAAAAATATCAATGATGAGGTTGTAAGAAAAAAAATTATTCAAGATTTAAAGAGAAAGAAATACCTTTATAAAGATATTCTTATAGCTGATAGTGGTCAACGTTGGTGGTTTTCTGGTAAAACTTTAGATGAAGTTGCCAAAGGTTTTAATTTAAATCTAGAAGAAGCTTTATTAAAAGTCATTGAAACATGTGAAGATAGAGTTGTTATTTTTACAAAAAATCTTTCAGAAGAAAATATTGAAGATGGATTAAAATCTTCATATTCTTTTGTTTCCTCTAATAGTGGTTTTAGTAATACAGAGAGTGGAAAGAGAGGGATTTGGGTTCATCCCCAAACATTTGGAACTTTTCCTAAATTTCTTGGATATTATGTTCGAGAGAAAAAACTTTTATCTTGGGAAGAAGGAATCCATAAAATTACTGGTAAGGTAGCTAAAAAAGCGGGTATAAATAATAGGGGGTTATTGAAGAAAGATTTTTGGGCTGATGTTATTGTTTTTAATCCTGAAAAAATTAATGATAAATCTACATTAAAAAATCCTTTTCAATATCCTGATGGAATAGAAACAGTAATCATTAATGGAAAATTGGCTTATCATAAAGGGATATTGACAGAAGAAAGATATGGAAAAACTGTAAAAAAATAATTTAATTTTATGCAGTGTTTTGTTATAGAAGGGGGGAAAACATTAAAAGGTGAAATAGAAGTAAGAGGTTCAAAGAATGCCGCCTTGCCTATTTTGGCTGCGACTATTTTATCAAAAGATGTTTCTGTGATTGATAATATTCCGTTAATAGAAGATGTAAAAAGGTTTTTGGAAATTATTGAAAGTTTAGGAGGAAAAGTAGAATGGTTAGGAAAAAGAAAGGTAAGAATAAATCCTAAAAATTTAAATCTGAAGAAAATTGATCAATCTTTAGTAAAAAAACTAAGAGCTTCAGTTCTTTTAATTCCTTCTTTATTGCATCGTTTTAAAGAATTTAAATTAGCTCAACCAGGGGGTTGTATAATTGGAGTTCGTTCTATTGAGGCTCATTTGGATGCTCTTTCACAATTAGGAGTGAAGATAAGAAAAACTCCAACATTTTATTGTTACAATGGCGCGAATATTCATAATGGCAATGTTATTTTAAAAGAATTTAGCGTTACAGCTACTGAAAATGTATTAATGTTAGCGTCTTTAATTCCAGGAAAAACCATATTAAAAGTTGGGGCTTTAGAGCCTCATGTTGAGGATTTAGTTGTTTTTTTAAAAAAAATGGGCGCTAAGATTAAAGTTGTTTCTCCTCATGTTTATGAAATAACAGGAAGAAAAAAACTTTCAGGGGCTTCTCATAAAGTTATTCCAGATCCAATTGAAGCGGGGACATTTATGATTTTAGCAGCTGCTTTGCATAGTAAGATTTTAATTAAAAATGTTCGTTTAGATCATTTAGATTTAGTAATTAAAAAATTAGGAGAGATTGGCGTAAGAATGAATATATGTTCTAAAGGAAATTGTAATATATTAATGCTTCCTTCGTATAATTTAAATGGTATAAAAATTCAAACACAACCATATCCTGGTATTCCTACAGATCTGCAATCTCCTTTTGGAGTTTTAGCAACTCAGCTTAATGGAACAAGTCTCATATTTGATACAATGTTTGATGGTAGATTAAAATATATTGACGAGTTGATTAAAATGGGCGCAAATGCTATTATAGCAGATCCGCACAGAGCTTTGATTACTGGACCAACTGCGTTATATGCGCAGGATATTAATTCTTTAGATATTAGATCAGGTATTAGTTTAGTTATAGCAGCGCTTTTGGCTAAAGGAAAAACAATAATCAAAGATACTTATCAGATTGATAGGGGGCATGAAAAGATAGATGAAAGATTAAAAAAATTAGGCGTAGAAATAAAAAGAATAGAACAATAAATTTAATAATATGATTGTCCGTAAAATTGGTATAGATTTAGGAACAGCAAATACTTTGGTATTTATTCCGCACAAAGGCATAGTAATAAATGAGCCATCAGTGGTGGCTATTGCTGTTGATGATAATAAAATATTAGCTATAGGCGCAGAAGCTCGTGAAATGTTGGGAAGGACGCCTGAAGTTATTAAAACATACAAACCATTAAAAGATGGTGTAATTGCTGATTATCAAGTAACAGCAGCAATGTTAAAATATTTTATGGATAAAGTTATAGGGCCTTGGAAATTATTCAAGCCCGATCTTATAATTTCTGTTCCTGTAGGCATTACATCTACAGAAAGAAGGGCTGTTATTGGCGCAGCAAGACAAGCTGGGGCTAAAGAAGCATATGTTGCAAGAGAACCTATTTTAGCTGCTTTAGGAACAGGAGTTCCAATAAATTCCGCTGGAGGTAATATGATAGTAAATATTGGGGGAGGAACTACAGAAGTCGCGGTGATTTCTTTGGGTGGAATAGTAGCTTGGTCATCAGTAAGAGTTGCTGGAAATAAGATGGATGAAGCTATTGGCGATTATATAAAAAGGAAATACAATTTGGCAATTGGAGAAAGGACAGCAGAAAAAATAAAAATTAAGATTGGATCAGCTTTATCTACAAAAAATAAAAATGAATTGGAAATTAGGGGATTAGATTTAACAGAAGGATTACCAAAAAATATTGTAATTAATTCTAATGAAATTGCTGAAGCAATAGGAAGCCCTTTAAAAGAAATTATTCAGGCAATAAAATCTGTTTTATCAGAAACTCCTCCAGAATTAGCTGCTGATATTATGGAAAGGGGAATGATTGTAGCTGGCGGTGGAGCATTATTAAATAATATTAACGAGTTAATTACAAAGATAACAGGTGTACCAAGTTATACTGCTGATGAGCCTCTGTATTCTGTGGCTAAAGGAACTGGAGTTATCTTAGATAATCTTGATCTTTACAAAAAGAGCATAACAACCTATCGTTAAAATGTTTTTTAAATATGATGGGGCAACAACTTTTTTAGAAAGATTTTTTGATTCTGATAAAAGATTAGTTCAGAATCTTCTTTTTTGGGGAGAAGAGTCAGTTGGAAAGATGACAACCGCAGAAGAGTTTAGTAAAACATTGCTTTGTAGTGGTAGAAATGGTTGGAAAAGATGTGAAAAATGTGATAGCTGCGAGATGATTAAAAAAGGATATCATCCAGATTTAATGATTATTGAGCCTGAGGGGGATAGTGTGAAAATAGAGCAGATTCGTAATGGTTTAAAATTTTTATTTTATCATCCTCAAATTGCTTCTTTGAAAATTCTTATCATTGCTCAGGCCGATAAAATGACAGAAGATTGCCAAAATGCTCTTTTGAAGACACTAGAAGAGCCACGGGAGAATAATCTTATTATCTTGGTTACAAGTGCTCCAAAGAGGCTTTTAACTACAATACGGTCAAGGGTTTTACCTTTAAGATTTAAGAGAATCACAAATAAAGAGATCATTGATTTTTTACAAAAACAGTATTCTTTATCTCAAAATGAGGCAGAGGAAATTGCCGAGAGAGCTGATGGAAAGATAGGAAAAGTCATCAAGTTATTAGATAAAGATTATAAAAAAGAATTAGACCAGAAAAGAAAGGATTTAAAAGAAATCCTTAATCAGGGTTTTGCAAAACAATCTGTTTATTTCCAAAAATTAGTAGAAGATAGCGGGGAATTAAAAAGTACTTTAGAGGAATGGTTAAGAGTTTTAAAGTCTGATACAGATTCAAAGGAATTAAAATTAATTTCTGAAAAGAGAATAAAATTAATTGATAGTATTTTAAAAAGTATTTATTTAATAGCAGACACAAATATTAATAGGCAACTTTTAATGGAGAATATTTTTCTTCAATTATAATTATGTTAATAGAAAAACTTAAAGAACAAACGAAAAAATTATTAGAGGATTTTTTTAATGAAATTATAGGTTTTCGTACTTCTCGTCCTACAACTGCTCTAGTGGATAATATTAAAGTTAATTGTTACGGTTCATTATCTCCATTAAAGCATGTTGCTTCAGTATCAATTAAACTTCCTAATGTTATTATTATTGAACCTTGGGATGAAGGATTAGCATCTTCTGTTAAAAAAGCATTAGAATCTTCAAATTTAGGTCTTACTCCATCTCAAGATGGAAAACAGATAAAATTATTTTTACCGCCTTTAAGCAGAGAAAGGAAAGATGAATTAGTAAAATTGATTGGGGCAACAAAAGAAGAATATCGAGTTAAATTAAGGGAGATAAGAGATGAATTGCTCGGAGAAGTTAAAGAAGAATTTGAAAAAAAAGAGATATCTGAAGATGAAAAGTTTCGTTTAAAAGAAGAAACACAAAAAATCGTTGAACAGATTAATAAATCTTTAGATAGCCAAGAAAAGCAAAAAGCAGACGAAATTATTAACTCTTAATTATTATTTTATGATATCTTTTCTTATTAGTTTATTTAGTTTAAGCATTATAATCCTATTGCATGAAATGGGACATTTTTTGCTAGCAAGGCATTTTGGAGTAAAAGTAGAAGAATTTGGTATTGGTTTTCCTCCACGAATTTTCAGTTTTAAAAAAAATGAAGTAGTTTATTCTATCAATGCTATTCCATTTGGTGGATTTGTAAAGATCGTAGAACATGATGGACCAGATAGTTTTTCATCAAAAAGTTTAGGGAAAAGAACTCTTATACTTTTAGCTGGCGTGGTTAATAATGTTTTAATAGCTTTTTTGCTTTTTACAATTCTTTTTTCTGTTGGAATGCCAACTTTTGCTTTACCTGAAAATTATAAACAAGATATTCCTTCAACAGTAATTATAAGGGAAATAGAAAAAGATTCTCCTGCATTTTTAGCTGGTTTAGAATCTGGAGATGTTATTCTAGGAATAGAATATTTAGATCATTTTTATGAAATGACAAGTATTAAAGATGTTCAGGATAGGACAAAAGAGTTTCAAGGCAAGGAAATGCAATTAATTATTCAAAGGCAAGGGGAGAGTACAGAAATAAGTATTATACCAAGAGAATCGCCTCCAGAAGGAAAAGGATATTTAGGGGTGATTTTAACTGATGATGGGGTTTTAAAATATTCTTTGTTTGAGGCTCCATGGCAGGCAATTCGTTTTATGGGAGTTCTTACTCAAGAAACATTTACTGGGCTTGGTAGGGTTTTTGTCAATTTATTTAAACATGGTAACATAGAAGAATTGACAGGGCCTGTGGGGATTATGGCAATAACTACAAGAGGATTTCAGTGGGGCTGGGAATATGGACTGTATATTTTAGGGCTTATTTCTTATGCTTTTGCCATTTTTAATCTTTTTCCTATTCCTGCAGTGGACGGGGGAAGAATCTTGTTTTTAATGATAGAAAAGATAAGACGAAGACCAATATCGCCAAATACAGAAATCTTGGTAAATAATATTTGTTTTTATCTATTAGTTATTCTTCTTTTTGTTGTTACTATTAAAGATATTAATTTTTTCATTTTAAATAGATAAATTATGCGAGAGTCAAAATTTTATTTTAAAACCAGGAAAGAGGTTTCTAAAGAAGAAGTAGCTGTTAGCGCTTGTTTATTAATAAGAGCTAATTTTATAGAAAAATTAACAAGTGGAGTTTATAATTTTTTGCCTTTAGGTTTCAAAGTTATAAAAAAAATAGAAGGAATTGTAAGAGATGAAATGGAAGCTATTGGAGGGCAAGAAATATTAATGGCACTTTTAAATCCAAAAAGCAATTGGAAACAAACTAATCGTTGGGATACATTCAAAGCTTTATTTAAAGTACAATCCAGATATGGACAATGGTTCGCTCTTGCTCCTACTCATGAGGAGATAATTACGCCAATGGTAAAGAATTTTATTTTTTCTTATAAAGATTTACCATTATATCTATTTCATATTTCTGATAAATTTCGTGATGAGCCTCGCTCTAAGTCAGGAATATTAAGAGGAAAAGAGTTTATAATGAAAGATTTGTATAGTTTTCATGCTGATGAAAAAGATCTGGAAAAATATTATGAAAAAGTAAAAAAAGCTTATAAGAGAGTTTTTAAAAGATGTGGATTAAAAGCTTTTGTTGTAGAAGCATCAGGAGGATCTTTTTCGCGTTTTTCACATGAATTTCAGGTTATAACACCAGCAGGTGAAGATTTGTTTTATTATTGTTCTTCTTGTAAATTCTGTCGCAATAAGGAAATAGCAGAAAATATTAAAAAATGTCCTGAATGCGGTCATACAGTAGAAATGCTTAAAGGTTCCGAAGTAGGAAATATTTTTAAATTAAAAGATAAATATTCTAATGCGTTTGATTTAAAATTCAGGGATAAAGACGGAAAAAATAAAAACGTTATGATGGGTTGTTATGGGATTGGAATTAGCCGTTTATTGGGAGTGATAGTGGAAGCAAATTATGATAAAGATGGAATGATTTGGCCAGAAGAGGTAGCTCCATTTATTTATCATTTGTTAAGTTTGTCTAGCGGAGATGCAAAGATGAATAAAATAATTAAAAAACAAGCTGATTTGTTTTATACAAAAATGCTGGAAAAAGGGATTGAGGTCCTTTACGATGACAGAGAAGACGTTTCAAATGGAGAAAAATTAGTCGATGCTGATTTATTAGGTTTGCCTTATAGAATAGTGGTTAGTGAGAAAACAATTAAAAATAATAAGTTTGAATTAAGAGAAAGAAGAAATCGTAAAGTAAAATTAATCAAATTGAGTGATTTTGACAAAACAGTCAAAAGTAAGTAAACTAACAAAACAAAGGATAATTGTTATCTATTATGGCTAAGAATTTTAAAGAGAATTTTTTTCGTAATATTGGAGTGGATTTAGGAACTTCTAAGACTTTGGTTTATGTAAAAGGAAAAGGGATAGTGGTTAATGAACCGACGGTTGTTGCTATGAATAATAAGACTAATCAGATTCTAGCTATTGGCCATGAGGCAGAAGAAATGATAGGAAAAACTCCTTCACATATTAATGCTATTAGACCTCTTTGTAATGGTGTAATTTCTGATTTTGAAGTAGGTGAAAAGATGTTGCATTACTTTTTAGATAGAGCCAAGAAAAAAGGATTTTTTGGTCAGTTCTTAGATTGGCCTCGTTTAGTTATTGGAGTTCCTACAGGCGGTACCGAGGTAGAGAAGAGAGCCGTAGAGGATATTGCTAGAAGCGCTGGGGCCAAAGAAGTCTATTTGATTGAAGAACCGATTGCTGTGGCCTTAGGCGCTCAATTATCAGTTAAAGATGCGCAAGGTATCTTTGTTGTAGATATCGGCGGTGGAATAACAGAAGTGGCAGTAATCTCCTTAGGTGGCATTGTTGTGTCAAAAAGTTTGCGCATAGCAGGTACTAAATTAAATGATGATATTATTCATTACTTTAGAGATAAATTTAAATTATCTATTGGAGAGAAAACAGCTGAAAGGATTAAAGTTTTAATAGGTTCTGCCTTAGATTTAGGAAGTAATCAAGAGATGAAAGTAAAAGGACGTGATCTTACCCGTGGTTTACCAAAAGAGATTAAGATTAAAGAAGACGATATTAGAGAAGCTATAACCCCTTCTTTAAACAAAATTTTAGATGCTATTAAAAGTACTGTTGAAATTACTCCGCCAGAGTTAATTGGCGATATAATGGAATCGGGTATTATTTTATCAGGAGGAACAAGTTTGCTTCGCGGTATGGATAAATTAATTGAAGAATCTATTGATCTTCCAGTAAAGATAATGGATGATCCTATAACTTCAGTGATTAGAGGTATAGGAATAATCTTAGAAGACTTACAAGGATCAAAAGATATTTTAACTACAATTAGTAGAGAAAAACCTCCTTTATGATATTATGAAACAAAGAAATAATCTTCATTTCTTGGTTTTACTAGTGATTTTCATAATCACTAGTATTTTGTTATTCAAATTCTATTTTTCTCAAGAAAAAACTTTTAAGCCTCAATTAGCTTACAATTTAGAAAAAGGAGGATTAGTAGGAAATTACCTTTTTGATTTTAAAAATTGGACAAATGATCTCTTACATTTTAATACTTTAAGAAGACAATTGTTAGAGATTGGATATGAAAACATTAAACTCATCAATCAGTTGCAGGCGTTTAAACAAATTAAAGAAGAGAATAATCTTTTAAAAAATGCTTTAGAAATTAAAGATGAAACAAATTGGTCATTAGTATCAGCTAAAATCGTTTTGATGGATCCTTCAGGGTTAACTGGTTCTTTTTGGATAAACAAAGGTGCTAAACAAGGGTTAAAACAAGGAATGAATGTAATTTTGGAGGACAAGATTTTAGTAGGTAGGTTAAAAGAATGTTTTGATAATTATTGTCGAGGTGAATCAATTTTTAGTCCAGAGACGAAAATTAGTGTGGAAGACTTGCGTTCATCTACATTAGCAGTGGCAGAAAAAGATGCAAAAGGGAGTTTTCGTTTGAAGTTAGTTCCATATGAGGCAGATATTAAAGTTGGAGATATTTTAATTACTTCTTCTGAAAATGCTAATTTTTTTAAAGGTCTTTTGGTTGCTAAAGTCAAAAAATCCAGTTCATCTTCTGATGTTAGTTCATTGAAAGAATTTATTTTAGAACCTCTATTAAATCTTTTTGAAATATCTTCAGTTTTAATTATTACTGATTTTATTCCTGCACAATAATGATTCAACGTTATTTATTAAATTTTCTTTTATTTGTTTCCACTGTTTTTATTCAAATATATTTTGGAATGACTTTTTCTATCTCTCCGGTTTTAAATATTGTTATAATCTTTTTAATTTTTACTCTCTTTTATTTTTCACCATTCTATTTGTTTTTTTTGATTTTTATATCAGCAGCTATTCTAGATAGTCTTTCCGGATTCTTTTGGGGAACGAATCTTTTCCTTTTTTTAATTTCCTTAGGAATAGGTCTTTTATTAACACGATTTTTGGAAAAATCTCATTTTTTCCCACGGTTAATTATGGGAGGACTAATAATTTTTATATATTTTTTAGGTCTTTTAATAATGAACTTAGTTTTAAAAACGTCACATATTAGTTTTATTATTTTTGAACAATTTCTATTCACTTTAATATTTTATATACTTTTGTCATTTTTACTTAATAAAATTCAAGAGTTGAGAACGGTAAATAACTAATAGCAAGTTAATACCAAGAAAATTGTTTGTTAATTTTTAATAATGAAAAATCTTTATATAAAAAGAGAAAAGCATTTGTTAGATCCCGAGGAGGTTCTTTTAGATAGAAAAGCTAAAGAAGCAAGGGAAAATGATTTGGAGAGATTGGAGTTTCCAATTTCATCTTTTTTGATAAAAACAGTCTTTGGGATATGTTTAGCTCTTTTTTTAATTATTTTTTTGCGGGCTTTTTATCTTCAAGCAATTGAAGGTGAAAATTATCAAAAGAGGGCGGAAAATAATCGTACTCATTATTATATTATTAGTGCTCCTCGTGGAATAATTTATGATAGGTATAATCAACCTTTGGTTCTTAATAGCCCATCTTTTAGTTTGGTAATGATTCCATTAAATTTACCCAAAGATGAAAATGAAAGGATGGATATAATAGAAAAGGTTATTGATATTTTTGATATTGAGAAAGAGGAAATTGATATACTTCTCAAGGATTATAAAACAGTTTATTCTTTTCAACCAATTTTAATAAAACCAAATCTTGAAATTGAAGAAGTGCGACGTTTTGAAACAACTATAGAAAGCAATTTTGGTTTTAGTGTTATTTCTGATTATAGTAGGCGTTATCCATTTGATGATGCTTTTGCTCATGTTTTAGGATATATTGGTAGAATTTCTCCACAGGATATTTTTAAATACAAAGATTATCCTTTAACTAGTATGGTAGGAAAGGATGGGTTAGAAGCATATTATGAAAAAACTTTGCAAGGCAAACCTGGTAAAAAAATAATAGAGGTTGATGCTGCTTTTAATGTTCAAAAAGATTTAGGTTCCATAGAGCCTAAAAAAGGTGAAGATCTTATCACTACAATAGATAAAGATTTACAAATAGCATTTTATAATTCTTTAAAAGAGAGAACTGAAACATTGGGTGTAGCAGGGGCAGCTGGTATAATTTTGAATCCTAAAACAGGAGAAATTTTATCTTTAGTAAGCTTACCAAGTTTTGATCCAAATGTTTTTACAAAAGGTTCTCCTCGTCAATCAATAAATGAATATCTTCAAAGTTCTTCGCTTGCACTTTTTAATCGCGCAATAAGTGGTCTCTATCATCCTGGGTCTGTAATTAAGCCTCTTATGGCTTTGGCTGCTTTAGAAGAGAATATAATAGATCCTAATCTTGAAATATTTACTGATGGGAAAATTGTTATTACAAGTCCCTATGATCCAGAGCAAAAGTATGTTTTTAATGACTGGAGAAATAATGGATGGGTAGATATGAGAAGAGCAATTGCTGTATCATGCAATGTTTATTTTTGGGCTATAGGCGGTGGATGGGAAGATATTTCTGGTTTAGGTTTGGCAAAAATTAGAAAATATTGGTTAGCGTTTGGTCTTGATAAAAAATTAGGCATTGATTTATTTGGAGAAGCTCAATCAGTATTACCTGATACTAAATGGTTAAAAGAGCACCGGTCTTATGATCCGACTTGGAAATTAGGAGATACTTATAATATTTCTATTGGAGAAGGTGGTCTTCTCTTGACACCATTACAAATGGCTGCTTATATATCTACTATTGCTAATGACGGTATTTTGATGCAACCGCATTTAGTAAAACAAACAGAAAATGTTGAAACCGTAAAATTAAATGTTTCCGAAGAAAATTTAAAAATAGTTCAGGAAGGAATGAGAGAAGTGATAAATTCAGGAACAGCAATGACTTTAAAATACCTTCCTTTTCAAGTTGCAGGAAAAAGTGGTTCTCCAAAATTTATTTTAAATGGAGAAGCAAAATACAATGCTCTTTTTGGCGCTTATGCACCTTATGAAGATCCAGAGATTGTCGTCTTTGTGCTAATAGAAAATCCACCAAGTGACGTAGTTGTTACTTTGCCAATAATTGAGGATGTTTTACAATGGTATTGGGATAATAGAATAAATAAAGAACAAATAATAAATAATGAACAACATGAATAAAAACTATATTACAGCTGAGGCATATAAAGCTCTTACAGAAGAATTAAATGAATTAAAAACTATAAAAAGAAAAGAAATCGCTCAAATGCTTCAGGATGCAAAAGAATTAGGAGATTTATCAGAAAATGCGGCTTATCAAGAAGCAAAAGGAATACAATCTGCTTTAGAAACTCGGATTTTACAATTAGAGATATTCTTTAAAGACATCTCTATTATTCGTCATTCTATTAATAATGATATTGTGCAATTAGGTTCAACAATTGAGATAAAAAGTTTAACTCAACCTATAAACATAAAAGTATTTACTATTATTGGATCACATGAAGCTAAACCAATAGAAGGCAAAATTTCTAATTTGTCACCTTTAGGTAAAGCGTTCTTAGGGCACAAAAAAGGTGATATTATACTTGTAAATACACCTCAAGGTGAGGTAAAATATAAGGTATTAAAGATATCTTAAATTTATGTTATCTGATTTAATAAAAGAACGAATAGAAAAACTTAAAAAATTGAGAAAATTAGGCATTGACCCTTATCCTGAAAAAACTCATCGTCAATTTTCTATTATCCAAGCATTGGATAATTTTTCTAAATGGTCCAGTGCTAAAAAAAAGATTATTTTAGCAGGAAGAATTTGGGGGATTAGAGGGCATGGTGGTGCTATTTTTGTGGATATTAAAGACCAAACAGATAAAATTCAACTTTTACTTAAACAAGATAAACTTGGTAAGGATAAGATGAAGCTTTTTGAGGATCTTTTTGATTTAGGAGATTTTTTAGAAATTCAAGGAATTCTTTTTAAAACAAAAAGAGGAGAGAAAACATTGGAAGTTAGAGATTTTAAGTTATTATCTAAAAGTTTAAGACCATTGCCAAAAGCATGGTATGGACTAGAGGATGCAGAAGAACGATTCCGCAGACGATATCTTGATTTATTGGAGAATGAAGAAGTTAAGAATAAATTTGTTTTTCGCAGTAAGATAATTTCTTCAATAAGAGAATTTTTAAATAAAAAAGAATATTTAGAAGTAGAAACACCAATTTTACAACCCTTATATGGAGGAGCATTTGCTAATCCTTTTGTTACGCGGCTAGAAGCATTAAAGATGAAAATTTATTTGAGAATAGCACCAGAATTATATTTAAAACGTCTTATAGTTGGGGGATTTGAAAATATTTATGAAATTGGAAAATGTTTTCGAAACGAAGGAATGGATAGAGAACATAATCCTGAATTTACTATGTTGGAATTATATAGTGCATATAAAACAAGAGAAGATTTGATGAAATTGATTGAAGAATTGTTTCAATCTTTAGCAAAGAAATTTAAAAATGATATTCCTGATGCAAAAGTTTTTCTTAAAAAAAACTGGAAAAAGATTGGTTTTGAGAAATTTTTAGAAAAAGAAACGGGATTAAATTTTAATGATAATAAAGAAAAATGGTTAAAGATGGCAAAAGCATTGGGGGCTATTGTAGATAAGATAGATTCTAAAGAAAAAATAGCAGATGCGATTTTTAAAAAATTACGTGGGAAAATTACAGAACCAACTTTTGTTATAGATCATCCTTTAGAAATATCGCCGCTAGCAAAGAAAAAAGCTGATGATCCTAATAAAACAGCTCGTTTTCAATTAATTGTTTTTGGTTCTGAGATAGTAAATGGTTTTTCTGAATTAAATGATCCAATAGATCAGAAGCAAAGATTTAAAGAACAAGCTGAAATGAAGAAAAAAGGGGATGTAGAGGCTCATCCACAGGATATTGATTATATCGAGGCATTAGAATATGGAATGCCGCCAACAGCAGGTTTAGGAATTGGAATTGATAGATTAGTAACGGTTTTAACACGCTCATCTTCATTAAAAGAGGTAATCCTTTTTCCATTTATGAAACCCAAAAATAAATAATTTTATTAAGTATATGTTAGATATTAAACTTATTAGAGAACAACCAGAAAAGATTAAACAAGGTATTAGTAAAAAAGGTGCCGATATTTCTTTAGTGGATAAGGTCTTGGAATTAGATAAAAAGAAAAGGGATTTATTACAAGAAATAGAATCAGTGCGAGCAAAAAAGAATACGGCTGAAAAAAAGATTATTGAAGAGAAAGATAAAGAGGCGATAATGAAAGTTTTAAAAGATGCAAAGATTTTTTTATCTGGCAAGGTAAAAGAATTGGATCAAGTAGAAAAAGAATACAAACAAGTAATGAGCCTTATTCCGAATCCTCCTTTGGATTATGTTCCAGAAGGGAAAGATGATAGAGAAAATGTGGTTATAAGGCAAGTTGGAAAGAAGCCAAAATTTAATTTTACTCCACAGGATTATCTCTCATTATCAGAGAAATTAGATATTATTGATACAAAAAGAGCGTCTAAAATATCAGGTTCTCGTTTTGGTATTTTAAAAGGGGGAGCAGCTATTTTAGAAATTGCTTTAGTCAAATTTGTTTTTGATAAATTAACAAAGAAAGGGTTTATTCCTATAATTCCTCCTGTTTTAATAAAACCTGAGCCTTTTTGGGGCATGGGTTATTTAGATAGAGGAGCGGAAGATGTATATTATTTGCCAAAGGACGAACTTTATTTAGTAGGAACTTCAGAACAAATGATTGGACCAATGCATATGAATGAGGTTTTTGAAGAAGAAGATTTACCTCGTCGTTATGCATCTTTTTCTTCTTGTTTTAGAAGGGAAGCTGGTTCTTATGGTAAAGATACGAAGGGTATTCTACGGGTTCATCAGTTTGATAAAATAGAAATGTTTATCTTTTCCAAACCAGAAGATTCAATAAAGGAACATAATTTTCTTCTTTCTGTAGAAGAAGAAATGATGAAAGACTTAAAAATTCCTTATCAAGTATTACAAATTTGCTCAGGTGATTTAGGTGATCCTGCTGTGGCTAAATATGATATAGAAGCTTGGCTTCCAGGGCAAGATAATGGTAAAGGTCAATATCGCGAAACTCATTCAACCTCTAATTGTACCGATTTTCAGTCTAGGCGATTGAATATTAAGTTTAAAAACAAAGTTACGTCTAAAAATGAATTAGTCTATACTTTAAATGGAACTGCTTTTGCAATGGGAAGAATAATAATAGCAATTATTGAGAATTATCAAACAAAGGATGGAAAGGTAAAAGTTCCTAAATCTCTTTGGCGTTATACAAATGGAATAAAAGTCATTTCCTAAATAATATATTTTATGAGAAGAACTCGCCATACTTCAAGAATTTACTGGTTGAGAGTAAAAATATTTTTTATTATTCTTCTTGTTTTTTCTTTTCTTGGCCTTGTATATTGGTTTCTTTTTCTTTCCCCATATCTTCAAATAAAGGAAATAACAATAGAAGGATTTAATCAGGATTTTTCTAAAAAAATTGAATTAATTCTTAAGCAAAACAATCTTCGTTTTACGCCTTTTTTAATTTACGAGATTTTTCCTCAATACATTGGAAATAATAAAAGCTATATATCTTTTATTTCTTTTGATTTAAAAAATTTCATTCTCAAACAATATCCAGAAATAGAAGAAGTGGATATGGATTTAAATATTAAAGAAGGAATTTTAGTTGTTAATATTAAACAAAGGATTATTGATTTTTTGTTATGTGATCAAGGTGAAACTGTTTTATTGAATCAAGACGAATCTGTTCTACTAAACGAAGATAGGGATTGCTATTATATGGATAAAAATGGAATAATTTTTGAAAAAGCTTTAGAAACGCAAGGATCTTTTATTAATCAAATTGTATTTTTAAAAACGGGAAAGAGGTATTTGGGCGATAAAGTTATTTCTCGAGATAAATTAGAAAAACTTGATAAAATATTTATCCTTGCTAAAGGTGAAGGAAGTCCTATTTTAATTGATTTTTTAGAAATTAAAGAAGAAGATTTTTCAAGCTTAAAGATAATTACTAACGAAGGATTTTATGTTCTTTATAATTTAAACGATGATTTTTCGGAAATTCTTAAAATAATAGCAGAAATTAAAGAACAAAAGACCAATGATGATTTTAGTAATTTAGAATACATAGATTGTCGGTATCTTCCGAAAGTTTATTTGTCCAATTAGAACATGGTATAATATATTCAAATGGAAAAAACAGAATTAGAATTAATTAGAGAAAGAATACAAGTTAAAAAAGAGCAATTAGACCAACAAGGATTTTCTGTTCCTGAGGAAAAGGAGTTAGTTGCTGAAATTATTAATGAAAGAATGGAAGATTCTTTAAAAGAAATGCCTCCTGGTATGGATGTTATAAAACCTGATTCAGAAATGAAGGTGCCTTTTCCTTCTCAAATTGTTTCCCAAACTGATAAATCTGATAAATCTTTTGATTCAATTATAGAAGAGGCTAATATTAAGCTTTCCGAGCTTGTCATCATAGCGATGGAAAAAAGTATTCCAAAAGCTGTCAAGATTGCTTTAAAGAGTGGCAATGCTTTTTTAATTGATAAATTACGCGATTCTTTGGCAGATAAATATTATCAAGAATTAAAAAACAAAAAATTGATTTAAGGATGTATTTAGCAATTATATTATTTATTATAGCTTTATCAATTTTATTTTTCTTTTTTATTAGAAAAAAGTTTTTTCATTTGGAAATTAAAAAGAGTTTAAACTATCAATTATTTCTTATAACAATTCCACGTGACTTTTCATTAATAGAACAGGAAAAACAAAAAACTTTTATTGATTTTGTTTCTGTTTTTGAACAAGCTTTAGAAAGTTTGAGTAGGTATAAAAAAGAAATTATTTTTGAAATCGCAGTGCATAATAGTTCTCAGGAGATTTGTTTTTATGCGGCTTGTTTTAAAAAAGACTCAGAATTTTTTGAAAAAACACTTTCATCCTTATTCCCTTATGCTGTAATTGAACCAGTGGATGACTATACTATTTTTTCTCCACAAGGAAAAGTTGTTGGATCAGAATTTGCTTTAAAAGAACCATTTGTTTTACCCATTAAAACCTTTAAGTCTTTTGATCAAGATCCGTTAGCAACTATTGTTAACGCTTTTACTAAAATAGTTCTACAAGGTGAAGGAGCGGCTTTTCAGATTGTAATAAAACCAGATATTATTGGGATGAAAAAGAAATTCATTGGAATTAAAAAAGCTCTTTTGCAAGGCAAGAGCTTAGATCAAGCGATATTAAAATCTTCTTCCTTGGTAAAAGAGTCGTTTAAAAAAGGATCAACCGAAGAATTAAAACCTAAACTAGTTGATGAAAATCTGATTAAATTGATAGATGAAAAATCTCAATTTCCACTTTTCTCTCTTAATGCTCGTTTGTTAGCGTCAGCGAACACGAAAGAACGTGCCCAAGAACTATTATCTCATTTAGAGGCTTCATTTAGTTCTTTTTCTAATCCGATTGGAAATAGTTTATCAATTAAAAAAATAAAGGCAAAACGAGGATTAAAACAATTAGTTTATGATTTTTCTTTTAGACTTTTTAGAAGAAAAAAATCAATTTTGTTAAATTCTTTAGAAATTGCTACTATATTTCATTTTCCCCATCCTTTTTTGGAAAATTCCCGGTTAAAATGGTTAAACGCTCGTAGTGCTTCAGCGCCTTTGAATCTATCCGAACAAGGAACAGTTTTAGGAATAAATGCTTTTCAGAGAGAAAAGAAGGAGGTTAGAATATTAGATGAAGATAGACGGCGTCATATTTATATAATAGGTCAGACAGGAACAGGTAAGACCTCTCTGATGAAGAATATGTTTATCCAGGATGTTTCTGCCGGAAAAGGCGCTTGCTATATTGATCCCCATGGAGATACTGCTGAGTATCTAATGGGATTGATACCAGAATCAAGGCATAAAGATGTCATATATTTTAATCCAGGAGATTTTGAAAGATCATTTGGTCTAAACATGCTTGAATGGGATAAAAGATATCCTTTTCAAAAATCTTTTGTAACTAATGAACTTCTTGAAATTTTAGATAAACTATATGATTTGAAAACAGCAGGAGGTCCTGTTTTCGAACAATATTTTCGTAATGCATTGCTTCTTTTACTTGATGATACTGAGAAAACTTATACTCTAGGTGATGTTCCTCGTGTTTTGATCAATCCTGATTTTCGTAAATCATTATTAGAAAAAACTCCTAATCCTATGGTAAAGGAATTTTGGGAGAAAGAAGCAGAAAAAGCTGGTGGGGAATTAGCATTAGCTAATGTTGCTCCTTATATCAATTCTAAACTTAATCCTTTTTTGGCTAATGATTTAGTACGTCCTATTATTAGTCAGAAGAAATCATCTATAGATTTTAGAAAAGTTATGGATGAAGAAAAGATTTTAATTATTAATCTTTCTAAGGGATTATTAGGAGATATAAATAGTTATCTTTTGGGAATGATTATTGTAGGGAAATTAATGATGGCATCATTTTCTCGTGTAGATATTCCAGAAGATCAAAGAAAAGATTTTTATCTTTATATCGATGAGTTTCAGAATATTACAACTAATACTATTTCTACTATTTTTTCAGAAGCAAGAAAATATCGTCTTAATTTAACTGTTGCTAATCAATTTCTGGGTCAATTAAAAGAGCCAATTCTTAAATCAGTTTTTGGTAATGTTGGTACAATTGTTTCTTTTCGTGTAGGAAATGAAGATTCTGAATTTTTGGCTAAATATTTTGCTCCTGTTTTTAGCGCTTATGATTTAATTAATCTTGATAATTTTAATGCATATATTAAATTGACAATTGAAGGTCAGGTTTCAAGGGCATTTAATATAAAAATAAATAAACCAATTGATTCAGATTTAGGTCAATTAGAATCTTTAAGAAAACTTTCTTCTTTAAAGTATGCTCGGCCGCGTAACGAGATTGAAGAAGAAATACGTGAAGGATATAAATAATTTATTGTGTTATCAATCCAGTTTATAAAATTTCTTTTAGTTGGAGTTCTTAATACCGGAATTGACTTCGGTGTTTTAAATTTATTAATGTTTTCAACAGGAATAACTTCTGGTTTTTATTACCTAATATTTAAAGCTATTTCTTTTACTTGTGGTGTTACTAATAGCTATATCTGGAATAAAAGATGGACTTTTAAAAAAGGGAAGGACCTTGGAAAAAAAGAATTTTCTAAGTTTTTTACAATTAGCTTAATAGCATTTGGCGTTAATATAGGGGTTGCATCCATATTAGTAAATATTGTAGGTCCAATTGGAGGAATATCTCCTTATGTTTGGGCTAATATTGGCGCATTAGCTGCTGCTGGATTTACTACTTTAATTAATTTTTTTGGTTATAAATATCTAGTTTTTAAAGATAAAAATTAAGCTTTTAAAACTCGCTGTTTTTTGCTACAATATACAAAATTATGGCTCAACTTGTTTTTTATCGTAAATATCGTCCTAAGGTTTTTTCTGAAATGGTTAATCAAAAAAATACCATTAAAACCTTATCCAATGCCCTTATACAAGGGCAAATTGCTCATGCTTATCTTTTTTCTGGTCCTCGTGGAGTAGGAAAGACAACAGTTGCTCGTTTATTAGCTAAAGCTTTAAATTGTCAAAATAGAAAACCTAATGAATTTGAACCTTGTAATAAATGTGAATCTTGTTTGGCAATTAATGCTGGGCATTCTATGGATCTTATAGAAATAGACGCTGCTTCTAATCGCGGAATAGAAGATGTTCGTTCTTTAAGAGAAAATATTAAATTTCCTCCAATAAATTCAAAATACAAAGTTTTTATAATAGATGAAGCGCATCAAATTACTAAAGAAGGTTTTAATGCTTTGTTAAAAACATTAGAAGAGCCTCCAGAATATGTAGTTTTTATTTTAGCAACAACACAGCCCGATAAATTACTTGCAACTATTCTTTCTAGGGTTCAACGTTATGATTTTAAAAAATTAAATTTAGATGATAGTATTAAACGCCTTGTTTATATCTGTAAACAAGAAAAGATAAAATTTGAAGATGAAGCATTAAGATTGATAGCTTTATATTCTGAAGGGGGATTACGTGACGCAGAATCCTTATTAGGACAAATTTCTTTAGTGACTGAAAAGAATATTACAAAGAAAGCGGTTGAGGAATCAGTAGGAGCCATTAATTTTGAAAAAGTAAAAAGATTTATTGATTGTTTAGGGAAGAAGAATAAAGAAAAAGCCCTGGAATTTATTAATAAGATATATGATGAAGGATATGATTTGGAAGTTTTTAATAAAGAAGTGCTAAACTATTTAAGAAAGATTTTGTTATTAAAAATTTCTCCTACATTAGGTAAGCTATTAGAAAAGGATACGACTTCTGAGGAAATGACAACATTGTTTAAACAAGCTGAATTTTTTGATACTCCTTATCTTGAAAAACTATTAGGAAGATTTATTGAAATTCAATTACAGCTTAGAAGAACTCCAATTCCTACATTGCCTTTTGAAATATGTATTAGCCAGGAACTTTAAGTAATTATTGCGGGATCGTCTAACGGTAGGACGCATTCCTCTGGAGAATGATATCCTGGTTCGAATCCAGGTCCCGCAGCTATTGACAGAATACTTTAAATATACTATATTTATTATTAAGCGAGTAAGAAATTGCACATTGAGTATTAAATAAAATATATATAGGAGGAGAAAAATGAAATACAAGAGATTAATTAATCTCAAACCAATGGATGAATTCAGTACTCCCATTAAGGATAAAAGAAGGGTATTGGTAAAATACACCAATCATCGAGTTACAACAAGAAATAGGGAAGGAAAATGTGAAATATCTACATTAGATGGTAATTTGAAAGTAATAGACGAGAGTTAAGTATTCAGGCGCGGAAGGATTATTATAAGCAATAATCTTCCGCGCCATTTTTTATAAATGAGTTGATAATTTTTAAATATAAAGGTAAAATTAAACAAAATATGATTCTTTCAGATAGAGATATAAAAAAGATAATTAAAAGTAAAAAACTTGTTTTTGAACCAAGTTTAAATAAGAATCAAATAGGTCCTGCTTCTATTGATTTAAAATTAGGACCGATTTTTAAAAGTTTTAATATTACCAAGCAATGCCTTTTGGATACTAAAAAAGGGCTGCCTGATGAAGATTTTATTATTACTAAAAAAATAAAAACAGGGGAGGCTTTTATTCTTCATCCCAATAATTTTATATTAGCTAGCACTAAAGAATATGTAAAAGTGCCAGATGATATGGTCTTAAAAGTTGAAGGTAAAAGTACATTAGCTAGGATGGGAATTCTAGTACATACAGCTGGTTTTGTAGATCCTGGATTTGAAGGTACTTTAACATTAGAAATTAGCAATCAATCTAATCTACCAGTAGCCTTATATCCTGATATGCATATTTGTCAGATAGCAGTGGAGTTTTTATCTTCTCCAGCAGAAGTTCCGTATAACAAAAGGAAGAAATCACTTTATTCTAAATCTAAAGGCCCTATAGCCGCCAAAACCAATAATTTATTTGATAAATCAAAGAAATAATAGTATAATCAAAATATTCCGCGGTAGCTCAATGGTAGAGCGGCACGCTGTTAACGTGATGGTTGTAGGTTCGAGTCCTACCCGCGGAGC
>DASRPB010000004.1:0-13524 GCA_035646575.1 Minisyncoccota bacterium | reverse complement strand
GTACCTCTCCTACCACCACTGATTCCACCCCTAATGGTACCACTGATCCTACAACTGATCCTACCACTGATCCTACCACTGATCCTACCACTGATCCTACCCCTCAACCTGATTGTCCATGCGGAAGTACGGGGGGATGTTCCCCTACATGTATTCCCTGTCCTCTTCCAGTCACTCCGGTTATTCCTCCTGTTCAACCCCAACAGGTCTGTCGTTGTGTAACAGTATATTCGTATTCTCCTTGCAGCAGTGATAGCAGATGTATTGGAGGAACACCTCCTCCTATATCACCTCCTCCTCCTATATCACCTCCTCCTCCTGTACATACATGCGATATCTCTACATTCTCTCTTAATGAAAAGACTAATAAAGTTAGTGATCCTTTGTATGTATGGGGAGGTTCTGTTATCAAAGGACTTGTTTCCACAAATTCTTATTGTGAAACCTGTACAGTAGAAAGCACTGATACTTGGGGCAATGATCCTGATCCTAAAGTATATGCAATGACTCTTAATAATGGATACAACGCCAAAGAAGAGTTTATCATTAACACATCTGGAACCTATTCTTTCACACTAACTTGTCATGGTTCAGATCCTTATGATATTGATATCGACAATCTTTCTTTACAGACTGTAGAAGCCATTAATCTTCCATGGTGGAGAGAAATTATTCCTGTCCTACAAGGATTCTTATTTTCATTTGTACATGCCGCCGGTTGTGGAGAAGAAGAACCTACACCCCCTCCACCTCCATCTTCTCAAGAATCATATGATGTATCAAATGATCCTCCTTCTTCACCACAATATAGCTGCATAAAATATCTGTGTAGGTAGTATATAATTGGATACTCTTTTGAAGTTCTTGATTTTCCATGGTGTAGAGAAATTATTTCTGTATTACAAATTACAAGGATTTTTGAGAGAGGTTTGGGGGTAAAGACTTGTTACATTAATAAATAAAACCTGTTTGCTTTAAAGCAAACAGGTTTTTAATTATTTAATTACTATATTCTTATGCTATACTATTTTTATGCTTATTAAAGATATTTTTGTTTATATATTTATTTTTGTTATTTCTTGGTTTGTTTTTGATAGATTTGGTTTATTTTCTAATATTTTTATTCAATGGGGCATTGGAGCAATTCCTTTATTACTTCTCGTTTTTTATCCTATTTTTATTACCTTAAAAAAGAAAAAAAATCTTTCAGAAATAGGATTTACTCTAAAAAATTGGCCATTAGCAATTGGTTGGGGACTGAGTATTGGCTTAATAATAATAGTTTTAAATCAATATTTTTTCTATGGCGAACAATTAGCTAGTTTTCATAATTTGGGCTTAGGAATAATTTATTGGGCCTTTTTAGCTTTTTCCCAGGAGGTCTTTTTCAGAGGATATCTTCAGAAGAATTTAGAAAAAGTATATGGTAATTTTTTAGGGTTGATTTTTACTTCTTGTCTTTTTTCTTTATGGCATATTACTGTTCGTTTTTATCCAGGATGGATGACGCCCATTTCATTATTAAAGGTATTTTCAGTTAGTTTACTTTGGGGTCTATCTTTTCAAAAAACAAGAAGCCTGATTGCTCCTTGTTTGTCCCATTTTTTAGTTGGAATTCTACTTAGTTATTAATTACTGTAGCTATTTATTTTTTGCTTTTTGTGGTTAATTTTAAAGAGAATAAAAATACTCATAATGATGATAATCAAAGCAGTTAATTGGGCATAATTTAATGTGGTAAGCCACATTTTGCCTTGATAAATAAAATCTTCGTTATAGCGGAAATATTCTATTACAAATCTTGCTAAAGAATGTAGTGCGGTTCCTATAAAAAACAAGGAGCCGTTTTTTAATTTTATTTTTTGTGAATAATAAATAAGAAAAAAGAATATCAAAAGATAACTTAGAGATTCATAGAGTTGTGTTGGGTGTCGTAGTAAATTATCTCCTAGAATTGGATTTTTTATTGCCCAAGGAACATTTGTAGTTATACCATAGCAACAGCCATTTAAAAAACAACCGATTCGTCCAATGGAATGCCCAATCAGAATTCCCAAAATATAAGAATCGCACCACTTTCCCAAATTTTCTTTATTATTTTTTAAGATTAAGAAGAAAGTTATTAAAAAAGCTGCAATAAATCCTCCTTGCCAACTAAATCCTCCTTTCCAGAATTGAAGAATCCTAATTAAATTATTTTGGTAAGAACTGAAATTTAAAAAAACACAACCAAGCCGAGAACCAATAAACGCGCTGATAATTGTAATAAGGATTAAATTTCTGGCCTTATGCGGATTTAAATTTTTATTTTTTGTTTCTAAATAAACAACAATTCCTCCTATAATAAATCCTAAAATCATAAAAAACCAATAGGATTCTACTGAAGTATTACCGATTTTAAATAAAATGGGGTGCATATATTAATTATTTAATCAGTGCCTGGGGAGAGACTCGAACTCTCAAGGCCTTGCGACCAGCAGATTTTGAATCTGCCGCGTATACCAATTCCGCCACCCAGGCATAAAATCAGTATACAGTATTTTATCCATAAAATTCAAGGTAGATATTATTTATTAAATATCACAACTCTGGTATAATAATATTAATGACAAAGATTATTGCGATTTGTAATCAAAAAGGAGGCGTTGCCAAGACTACAACCTCTATTAATTTGGGCGCTTATTTAGCTGCCTATGGGAAAAGGACATTAGTAGTTGATTTTGATGCTCAGGCCAATGCTACTTCTGGCTTAGGTTTTGATTATAAAAAATTACAAAAAACAGTTTATAATAATTTAATATCTGATTATCCTCCAAAAGAAACAATTTGTAAGACATCAATTTTTGGTTTGAATATTCTTCCCGCTTCACCAGATCTAATTGGAGCACAAGTAGAATTAAACCGTTTTCCGAACAAGGAATTCAGATTATATCAAATACTCTCTTCAATTAAAGAATATTATGATTATATTTTAATAGATTTACCCCCTTCATTAGGCGTGTTGACAATAAATGGCTTAGTGGCTGCTGATCAAGTTTTAATACCATTACAGACAGAGTATTATGCTTTAGAAGGGTTGTCTCAGCTTATTACAACCATTGATTTAATAAGGAGAAATTTAGAAAAAGATTTAAAAATATTAGGTGCGGTTTTGACTTTATATGACAAAAGGAATAGATTAGATAGAATGGTTCTCAAGCATATTAGAAGGGATTTTCCTGGATATGTTTTTGATACAATAATTCCAAGAAATGTAAGCTTAGCTGAAGCTCCAAGTTTTGGTCAGTCTATCCTTCAATATAACCCTAATTCAGAAGGAGCCAGAGCTTATAAACAATTAGCTCAAGAATTAATAAAAAAACTTGAACATTTTTAATAAATCATGGATGAACAAAATTCTTTAGGGCAAGGTATTAATGCTTTAATTCCTCCTAAAAATAATCAAGAGCCAAGCGAAGGCGCTTTAGAAGAAAAAATTAGCGAAAAGCTTAATAATACTTTTTCTAATTTTCCCCAGGATTTAACTCCTCCATTAAATTCTATAAAAAAAGATTTTCAAGAAGATTTTCAACAAGCGAATACGAAGGAAAATTTGATATCAAACGATATATCAGGTGGACAAGAAACAATTCCTGAGATTACTAAAAGTAATAATCCATTTGGTTCTGTTCAAGAAAATTCTGTTTCTGATTTTGATCAAAATGAACCTCTTATTCAAAATGAACCTCTTATTCAAAATGAACCTATTTCATCTTCTAATCTTTTAGAAGATAAGGTCTTTTATATCGAAGTAGATAAAATTAAACCTAATTCTGAACAGCCTCGAAAGGTTTTTTCAGAGGAGACGATAAAAGAATTAGCTGATTCTATTCGGGAACATGGAATTTTAGAACCTTTAGTTGTTACCAGGGAAGAAAAAGAAACAGAATACGGAGCAAATGTTGAATATCAATTAATTTCCGGGGAGAGAAGATTATTAGCTTCAAAGATGTTGGGATTACCAACAGTTCCTGTAATTATTAGGAAACCAATTTCAGAACAAAAAAAATTAGAACTAGCTTTAATAGAAAATATTCAAAGAGAGGATTTAGATTCAATGTCTAAAGCTAAAGCATTTGCGCGATTAATTAAAGAATTTGGCATTACCCAACAGGCTTTAGCAGTAAGAATAGGCAAGAGCAGGGAAGTAATCGCTAATACTTTACGTTTACTCCAATTATCATATGAAGCTCAACATGCGTTAGAACAGGGAAAGATTAATGAGGGTCATGCTAGGGCAATCCTTCTTTTTAGTAATCCTGAAAAAAGAAGATTATTTTTGCACGAGATTTTATCTAAAAATATTTCTGGACGAGAGTCTTTAGAATTAGCTCAACACTATTTACAGAATAATCTTAGTAATAATAAAAAAGAAACATTGTTTAGGAGACGAAATGTTTCTTTAGATCCAGAAGACTTGGAAGTAAAAGAAAAATTAGAAGATTTTTTACAAACACCTGTTTTAATTAAGAAAAAAGGTGGGCAAGGGGCAATTGAGATTAAGTTTTTTTCTCAAGAAGATTTAAGTAAAATTTTAAATAGAATTTTTCCCCTTTAATGCGTCTTGAATTCTTTTTTTAGTTTCAGTCATTTTAACGAATTCTAACCATGAGGAAGACGGTAACTTCCTTTTTTTATTGATAATTTCTACTACTTCTCCTGATTTTAATTTATAATCTAATGATACTAATCTGCCGTTAACCTTAGCGCCAGCAGCCTGATTGCCAACATCTGTATGAATTTGATAGGCAAAATCAATTGTAGTAGCCCCATCAGGCAAATCAATAATATCTCCTTTAGGTGTTAAAACAAAAATTCTGTCTTTAAAGAAATCAACCTTTAGAGAATTTAAAAACTCTTTAGAATCATAAAATTTCTTTTGCCAGTCTCTTAACTGATTTACCCAATAAAAATTTTTAGGAGGATTAAATTTTTTCCTTTTTTTATATTTTTTATCATCTTTTTGAGATCCATAAATCCAATGCGCGGCAATACCCCATTCTGCTTCTTCATCCATTTGAGGTGTTCTAATTTGGATTTCTACAATTCGTCCGTTTTTAGCAAAAACAGTAGTGTGTAAGCTTTGATATCCATTAGGCTTTGGCATTGCTATGTAATCTTTAAAACGGCCTGGAACAGGCTTCCACATTTGATGAATAATTCCTAAAGAGCCATAACATTCTTCTATATTTGGCATAACAATTCTCATTGCTACCAAATCATAGATTCTTTTAATATCCATGTCTTCTTTTTGCAGTTTTCTCCAGACGCTATACAAATGCTTAGCTCTGGATTTTATCTTTTGAGGGTTTAAATTATTTTCTTTTAATTCTTTTTGCGCTATTGGAACTAATTCTTGAAGATAATTTTTTAATTCTACATTTCTTTTTCCAATTATCTTTTTGGTTAATTTATATTCTTTTTCATATACATATGGAAAAGCTAAATCTTCTAATTGAGCCCCAATATCTGACATTCCTAGACGATAAGCCAAGGGGGCAAGAATTTCCAAAGTTTCTAATGATTTTTTTCTTCTCTTTTCTGGTTCCAATGGCCATAAAGTTTTCATATTGTCTAATCGATCAGCTAGTTTAATAATGACAATTCTTATATCTTTTGCCATTGCCAAAATCATATTTTTGAAATTTTCTTTTTCTACATTACCATCCTCCTTGTATTTAATTTTATTAACTTTTGTTAATCCATCAACTAAAAAAGACACCTCTTCATTAAATTGAGATTTAATTTCTGAAATGGGAACTTTACAATCTTCAACAACATCATGAAGTACGCTGGCAATTACAGCGTTAATATCTAATTTCATTTGGCTAATAGCCAAGGCAACTCGTAGAGGATGATTTATAAATGGTTCTCCTGATTCTCTTTTTTGTTCGAAATGAGATTTTTCAGCAAACTCAAAAGCTTTTTCTAATAAATCTAGTTCTCTCTCATTAGCAGAATCTTTAAGATTTTGAATTATTTTCTGTTTTAGGGACTTCATAATTACAATTGCGATCAGAACATTTTATTTTAGTTTTTGTTTCAACAAGAGGTTTATTGCATTCTGGGCAATTTTTTCCTGTAGGTTTGTACGAAGAAGCAAAATTGCATTTAGGCCAAGCAGAACATGCATAAAACATTTGCCCTCTTTTGTTTCTTTTCATTATTATATCTCCTGTCTTACATTGCGGGCATTTCATAGAAAATTCACTATTAATAGATTTAGTAAAAGAACATTTAGGCCAGTCAGAGCAGGCTAGAAATTTACCATATTTTCCTAATTTTAAAACCAAATTATTTCCACATTTTGGACATTTTTCTTTTGTCTCAACAACAGGGGCTAGATCGTCTTTGGAGACTTCTATATATTTTTTTTCTAGATTATCTTTAAATGGACCATAAAATTCCTTAACTATATCTACCCAGTTTAATTTTCCTAGGGCAATATTATCTAATTTTTCTTCAATTTGAGATGTGAAATTATAATCTACAATATCTGAAAAGTGTTTTGATAGAACATCATTAACTAAAATCCCAATTTCTGTTGGTGCAAAAGACTTACTTTTATCTCTTATAACATAACCCCTTAGTTGCAATACAGATATAATAGGGGAATAAGTAGAAGGTCGTCCAATACCAAAGCTTTCTAGAGTTTTTACCAAAGAAGCATCATTATAACGTGGAGGAGGTTGAGTAAGATGTTCTTTTGGAGTAATTTTTTTAATTTTTAATTTTTCTTTAATTTCTAGAGAAGGTTTTTTCTGAAGATCAGATGGTTTAGAATAAGGATAGATACGGAAAAACCCATCAAAATCTAAATTATAGAAATTACTTTTGAATAAATATTTATCTTGTTTTCCTTGGCATTCAACAGAGATTGAAGTTTTTTCTAAAATTGCAGAAGGCATTTGACTAGCTAAGAATCTTGCCCAAATAAGTGTGTATAAAGATAATTCGTCTTTTGTAAGATATTTTTTTATTTTTTCTGGAGTATAAAATGGATCAGTGCAACGAATAGCCTCATGCGCTTCTTGGGTTAATCGGGATCGTTTTTTAAAAATTCGTGCTTGAGGTAAGGTATATTCTTTTCCTAAATTTGTTTCTAGAAAATCATGGGCAGCTTTAAGAGCTAGTGGTGAAAGATTTATAGAATCAGTTCTCATATAAGTAATTAAACCGCCGGATTCTTTTTCTAATTTTTTTCCTTCATAAAGTGATTGCGCTAAATACATCGTTTTCTTAACAGAAAAATGAAGCAATTGCCATGCCGTTTGTTGTAGCGTACTTGTAGTAAATGGAGCAGCAGAATGACGATTTACTTTTTTCGTTGTTAGATCTAAAACATAAGCATCTTTTTTATCTATATCTTCTTTAATTTTATCTATTTCTTTTTCAGATTTAATTCCTGGCTTAGGCAAAGGATTATTATTGATTTTATATAAATCAGATTCAAATTCATCAGTAGCTTGTTGTTTCTGCATTATTGCAGAAATTGTGTAATATTTCTCTTCTTTAAACAAATCTCTTTCTTTCTCTCTTTCAACTATTAATCTTAAAGCTGGTGATTGTACTCTACCAGCTGATAATCCTCTAACTATCTTTTTCCATAAAAAAGGAGATAATTCATAACCTACTAAACGGTCTAATATTCTTCTCGCTTGTTGTGCGTTTACTAAATCTAAATTGATATCCCGTGGATTTTTAATGGCGTTTTCTATAGCTGGTTTGGTAATCTCGTGAAAGACAATTCTTTCCACCTTTTGTTCTTTGAGATCAAGGGCTTGCGTTAAATGAAATGCTATAGCTTCTCCTTCTCTATCTTCATCAGAAGCCAATATTATATGATTGCTTTTTTTAGCAAGTTTCTTAAGCTCATTTACTTTTTTCCTAGCTTTTACTGGAATAATATAATGAGGAGTAAAATCATTTTCTGTATCAATTCCTAATTTAGATTTAGGAAGATCGCGAACATGACCATAACAAGCAACAACATTAAAATCTTTTCCCAAGAAATGGGAAATGATTTTTGCTTTTGTAGGTGACTCAACGATAACTAACTTCATAATATTTTTCTTATAAGTTCTAAGATTTTAAAATGGAGGATGTCTCTTTAAGAGAAAGATTAGAGTTTTTTATAATTTTGTCAATAGTAAGAGATTTTTTTCATTCTTTTTTAGACATAGGTATGTCTTTTACCACTGGTAAAGTGAGCTGAACATTCAATTCTTCAAAGATATCTTCAATGCTAGAAACTAACTTTGCTCCTTCTTTTATTAAATTATTAGTTCCAATAGAATTTTCATTGAATATTGAACCAGGAATAGCAAAAACTTCTCTGTTTTGTTCTAATGCAAATCGAGCAGTAATCAATGCGCCGCTTCTTTCCGGGGCTTCTATTACTATGGTAGCTAAAGAAATCCCACTAATGATTCTATTTCTCCATGGGAAGTAGTGTCTTAATGGAGGAGATTCTAATGGATATTCTGTAATTAATGCACCGTGTTTAATTATTTCTTGAGCTAATTTTCTATTACTATAAGGGAAAATTTTATTTAAGCCTGATCCTAAAATAGCAATTGTTTTTCCTTTATTTTTTAAAGCAGTTTTATGGGCAATGGTATCAACACCATCAGCCAAACCGCTTACTATAACAAAATTATAATGTACCAATTCTTTAACTAATTTTTCTGTGACTAATTTTCCATAATTACTTATCTTTCTTGTACCAACAATAGCTATGCACGGTATTTTTTCAGGGATTTTTCCTTTAATATAAAATGACGAAGGAGTGTAAGAAATTTCTTTTAATAAATATGGATATTTGTTTTCTGAAGAAAGGATAAAATCAACCCTTTGTTTTTGTAGTTTTTGCCATTCATTATGGGGATTAACACATTCTTTTTGTCTAGTATTTAATTTTTCCCAACAATTTCTAGAAGACTTGCTGGAAGATAAAAGAGGAAGTAATTTAAGGAAATCATTTTTAAAAACTACATTAAGGGCGTTTAGATAGATTTTTTCTTCTTGGTGGGGCATAATACATAAATTATATCACAACTCTATTATTCTGTCATTTTTATTGTTTTTTTCTAGATGTTAAGATATAATTAAATCTAATGGATGGTTTTAAAAAGAGATTAACTTTAATTTTAAGTATTTCCTTAACTATTATTTTAATTTTAGCGGGGTTATTTTATTACTTCTATAGTGATATTTCAAAAAGAGTAGTTAAAATCAATTCTTATAGACAGGAAGCAGCTTCTCGTGCAACAATTTTGAATAGGATCTATCTGTTAGAAGGGGAGAGCACAAAGTCTTTGGTATATTTTGAAAAATTAAAAGATGCTTTGCCAACGGAAACAGAAATGGTTGGCTTAGAAGAAATTTTAAAAAATTTAGCAGGTCAAAATGATTTAAACTTGAGTTTTCGATTTGGTTTGTTAAATGAAGCAACTGAGCAAGAGCCAAAAAATTATAGTTTCAATTTAATTCTTTCAGGAGAAAAAGGTAATATTTTAAAATGGTTGGATGGGTTTCAATCATTAGATTATGTAATTCGTGTAGATCAAATAGAATTAACTCAAACTAGTTCTGAAGAATACAATACTAAAATTTTAGGAAGGGTTTATCTTCGTTAATAATTTTAAATATGTTTAAAAAGTTTTATCAAAATTTTAAAAATAAAAATTTATTTTTTTCAGCTGGAGGATTAATAATTATCATTTCTTGTGGATTTTTAATAGTTTTTAGTTTGACTTTTTTAATAAAAAATATTAATTTGGTATTAAAGCCAACACCTCCAGAGAATTCTTCAATACATTTTAATCTTTCTGAAGCAGAAAGATTGTTTTTACAAGATAAATAGCTTTTTATGGGCGACTAGCTCAGTGGTAGAGCGCGTCTCTGATAAAGACGAGGTCACAAGTTCGATCCTTGTGTCGCCCACTCTCCTCTATAAACTCTCATATAGGGCCCGTAGCTTAATTGGTAGAGCGCCTGTGTTGCATACAGGAGGTTGTCGGTTCGAGTCCGATCGGGTCCACTCAATTTTTCCTTGCTTGATGTAGATAAATTTTATATAATATAGATAGAAATAAAGAAGGTCGATAAAATTAAAAATTAAAATTAATAAAATATGTTTAATACTATAGCTCAAGCCAGTTCCCTTGCTTTATTTGATTTATGGAATAGCTTTATTTTGTTTATACCTACTATGATCGGAGGTCTTATAGTCTTCTTTGTAGGTGTAATAATTGGTAATGGTATTGCTCAATTAGTAGAGAAATTAATTGATCTCTTAAAAATTGATCCAATTTTAGAAAAAGTTGGATTTAAACAACTTACTGATAAAGCCGGCATTCGTTTAGATGCAGGATTTTTCGTAGGACAAATTGTTAAGTGGTTGATTATATTGTCATTCTTGGTGGCCGCTTGCAATATTTGGAATTTATCAGCTGTTGGTGATTTTATTAAAAGCATAGTTAATTATCTTCCAAATGTTTTAGTTGCTATTATGATTCTTTTAGCAGCTATTGTTTTGGGAGAATACTTTGCTAAGTTTGTTCGCGCCTCTGTTGCAGGAGCTGGATTAAAATACCAGAGTTTCTTAGGTGTTGTATCCCGCTGGATATTTATTATATTTGGACTCATAGCAGCCTTATCTCAATTACAAGTTGCTCCATATATCATAAATACATCCTTTACTGGAATTGTAGCCATGATGGCAATATCCGGAGGATTAGCTTTTGGTTTAGGAGGAAAAGAACTTGCTTCTGAATTATTAGCAAAATTGAAAGAAGATTTGGATAAAAAGAATTAGGGCTTGACAAATTATTTTGTTTTGCTATAATGGAAATGCCGTTGTTTTGAGGAGCTTGCTCCAATTAACAGCGGCATTTTTTTTACGACAAAAACATAGAGGGGCAACCTTCTGTGTTTTTAAATTATATGTGAGGGGGTTGACTTTTAAAAAATATTTACTATAATTAAAGGGCTGAATAAAATATGAAAATCTTTAAAGAAAACTCTCAAAAACAAAGAAGTTGGTAGGTGTGCATACGCGTTTTAAACGCCACCACTTCACGGTGGCTTTTTTAATCCAAAAATTTTTGTTAGAGAGTTATGAAGGGAAAAAGAAATGACTGAACTTTGAAAATGACTGTCTTTAGTTTGTCTTTTCACTAAAGATGGGAAAGTTGTAATAAGGGCGAATGGTGGATGCCTTGACACAGTAAGGCGATGAAGGACGTGGCGTAGCTGCGATAAGCCTCGGGTAGGTGTGTAGTAACCTTTGATCCGGGGATTTCCGAATGGGGTAACCCATCCCAAGTAATGTTGGGATATCCTGATTTTAATAATCAGGAAGTATACCTGGGGAAGTGAAACATCTCAGTACCCAGAGGAAAAGAAAACAATAAAAATACATTTTACTACTGTTGCTTAGTACTGAATAGTAGTTAAATGTATTTGTGATTCCTTGAGTAGCGGCGAGTGAAAGAGGAGAAGTCTAAACCGAGTATTCAATTTATTGAGTATTCGGGGTTATAAGGTTGATACGCGAAAGCTTCGGCTTTCAAAATTTAAATAATAATTAGTTGAATTATTTGGAAGAGTAAACCATAGGAGGTGAAAGTCCTGTAAACGAAAATTATTATTAAATTTAGTATTTTCTCTTGATTACCTCGGGGACAGAAAACCTTGAGGGAAGGATCCGGAACTATTCCGGAAAGACTAAATACTTACTGTGATCGATAGTGAACTAGTACCGTGAGGGAAAGGTTAAAAGTACCCCTGTGAGGGGAGTGAAATAGAACCTGAAACCATTTTGCCTACAAGCAATCGGAGCCCCAATTTTTATTGGGGTGACGGTGTGCCTATTGAAGAATGAGCCGACGAGTTTATATCTATTGCTTAGATTAATTCCGTAAATCGGAAGTAGTCGTAGGGAAACCGAGTGTGAATAGCGCGTTATTAATTTTTCTTTTTGTTCCAATTTATTGGGATAAAAAGATTTATTAAAATGTAGTAGGTATAAGACCCGAAGCCAGGCGAGCTTGCCATGACCAGGATGAAGCCCATAGAAATATGGGTGGAGGTCCGAACCCTTGAGCCGTTCAATACTCTGGGATGAGTTGTGGTAAGGAGTGAAAAGCTAATCGAGCCTGGGAATAGCTGGTTCTCCCCGAAATAGCTTTAGGGCTAGCGGGCTGTTTATCCTTATGGGGGTAGAGCACTGGATGGTGTGTATAGGGCGAAAGCTCAGCATACTAATCAAACTCCGAATACCATTAAGGTTATGATGGCCTAGTTAGACTATGGGGGCGAAGCTCCATGGTCAAAAGGCAACGAATCCAGATCGCAGTTTAAGGTCCCTAAATTTTGGTTAAGTGCTGTCAAAGGTAGTAATTTACCATAGACAACTAGTAGGTTGGCTTAGAGGTAGCCATCCTTTAAAGAGTGTGTAACAACTCACTATTCGAGTCCGATTTTCGGATTGGAATGGTAAATTGCGCCGAAAATGTATCGGGGCTAAAACCAAATACCGAAAACGCGAATTCGTTTTGTTTTTTAAATAAAATGAGTGGTAGGGGAGCGTTTCTTAAGCATTGAAGTTCACAGCGTGAGCTGGGATGGAGTTTAAGGAAGCGAGAATGTCGGCATGAGTAACCACAATTCTGATGAGAATTCAGAACTCCGTAAACCCAAGGTTTCTTTGGCAATGACAATCAGCCAAAGGTTAGGCGGTCCTAAGGCAATGGCGAAAGCCGCAGCCGATGGACAGCCGGTTAATATTCCGGCCCTTCCATTTTTTTCGATGGGATGACGGAGTGTAGTAGATTGGGCACCTTAGTGGCCTGGTGTCTTCGACCGAGAGTGTGTGTCTGGCAAATCCGGCACACGGTCCCAATTTATTGGGACAACTTTCAGGGTAGAAGCGAGTTAAGGTTTTTCCTTAACAAGTCGATCGAGCGCACTTCCAAGAAAAATCTCTAAGGTTAGGAAAATGGAATCCGTACCATAAACCGACACAGGTGGGTGAGGCGAGTAGCCTCAGGAGAACGAGTGATTCCTCGTTAAGGAACTCGGCAAAAAAGCGGGCGTAACTTCGGGATAAGCCCTTCCTATCTTAATTTTGCTTGCAAAGTTTAGATAGGGCGCAGTGAAAGTTTCCCTGGCGACTGTTTACCAAAAACACAGGTCCCTGCGAAACCGCAAGGTGATGTATAGGGGCTGATGCCTGTCCGATGCCAGAAGGTTAAGAGCGTCGGTTATTTCGATTTATCGGAATAGCTAAGTGCTTGAAGCCCTGGTCAATGACAGCGATAACTATAATCGTTCTAAGGTAGCGTAATTCCTTGTCGGGTAATTTCCGACGTGCATGAAAGGTATAACGACTGGGGAACTGTCTCAACGAGGAGCTCGGTGAAAATGCGTGTCCAGCGAAGACGCTGGGTACCCGCAGCAAGACGAAAAGACCCTAGAAGC
>DASRPB010000003.1:0-8759 GCA_035646575.1 Minisyncoccota bacterium | reverse complement strand
AACTGCTAATTTATTCTTAAACTCAAAGACTTGACCCGGCATTTTATCTTTATAAATCATTAAATTATTTACCAGATAACCATTAACTATCTTTATAATTATACCATCTTCTTTTGTTGTTTTAGTAAAAACTCCTGGATTGGGATTTAAAGCTCTTATTTTCCTATCTATTTCTATATTTGATTTATTCCAATCAATTTTTTCATCTTCTGGTAAGATTTTATGGCAATAACTTGCCAAAGAATGATCTTGGGGAATTGAATTAATTTTTTCTTTAAACCATTTTGGAGCAATTTTAATTATGAGATCCGCACCTATCTCTGCTAATTCCTGAGATAATTCAGAGTAAGTAATACTTAGATTTTGTATTTTGTATTCTGTTCTTTGTATAATTGGTCCATGATCTACTTCTTCATCCATTAAAAACAAACTAACTCCTGTTTCTTTGTCACCTTCTAAAATAGCCGATTGAATAGGAGTAGCCCCACGCCAATGAGGTAAAAGAGATGGATGGAGGTTAAGAATCCCTTTTTTAGGGATAGACAATAATTGTAAAGGGATAATCTTCCCATAAGCAGTAAGGATTACTAAATCTGGATTATAATTTTTAAAATTTGATAAAAATTCTTCATCTTTTAAATTTTCTGGAGTAAGTATAGGAATTTTATTTTGTTCGGCTAAATAATAAACAGGAGTATGGGAAAGAATCTTCTTCCTTCCTTTTATTTTAGGAGGAGCAGTTACTACTAAAACTGGCTTCATATTAGATTTCAGAAGCTTATTAAGTATTATTTCTGCAAATTTAGATGAACCAAAAAATATAAAACGCATAATTTTATAAAGCTGTTGTTTTTCGTATTTGTTTTGTTATATCTTTTGCTTTATCAATAAATAGTATACCATCAAGATGATCAATTTCATGTTGAACTACTCTGGCTAATAAACCAAAAGCTTTAATTTTTATCTTTTTACCATCAAAATCAATTGCTTTCAGAGATATCTTTTTTGGTCTTTCTACTTCACCATACATGTTTGGCAAGCTTAAGCATCCTTCTTCCATTGCTGAAGTTTCCGGAAAAGACTTTATGATCTCAGGATTAATAAAAGCATAAAATTTATCGTCTATTTCACAAACAATAATACGGGTAGGTTCTCCTATTTGAATTGCTGCTAATCCCACCCCGTTATTCTGTTTCATTACTTTCCTCATTTGTTCAATTAAACTGCGCACATCTGCATTAATGCGCCTAACAGGAAGACTTTTTTGTCGTAATGTTTGATTATTTTCTCCGATAAGTATTTCCATATTAATTTTTGAATTTTTTAAAGTGTATCAATTGGATCAACGTCAATTTTCCAATGAGAGGGGATGTATTTAAGAATTTTGTCCCTGAGCATTAATTCTTTTTTAGTTGGTATAGGTGAAAGTAAATTTAGCCCAAACAAAGGATTAATATCATTTTTAACCTTACTCTCAAAGTATTTATATTTTACCAGAATACTCCATTTATAAAAGCCCTTCTTTCTAAAAACAAAAGCTTGCGCAGGTCCTAATATAATAAAGTTTTTTTGAAGGTCCTTTGGAATTAATTTATCTACAGCTAATTCTAATCTTTTTTTTATTTCTTCAGCTTCTTTTATTCCTTTTTCTTTATCTTTATAAGAGAGTGTTAATTTTATTAATTGGACATAAGGAGGCCAGAAATAATTTTCCCGCCATTTTTTTTCTTCTTGCAAAAATTTTTCTTCTTCATTTTTTGTAAAATATTGGAATAATTTATTATCAGGAATTAATGTTTGTATGATTAACTTTTCTTTAGATAAAGATTTTAATTTTAAAAGATTAAGAAATACTTTTTCTTCGCTACGATAATCTGGTAAAAACATTGCAGAATCGCATGATACTATTAATAACAGATCAGTTGATTCTAACTGAGGCCTTAAAAGAGCTTCGGTTCCTATTAATATTTTAATTTCTCCTTTATTAAATTTATTAAAAATATCTAATTCTTCTTTATCAGGCATTTCTCCTTCAATTAGCGCAAAAGAAGGCGTTGGAACAATGAATTTTTTAATTTCTTCACCAATTCTTTCTATACCAACTCCCAATGGTTTAAGCTTATAACCCCTACACGCAGGGCAAACTGAAGGCATAGGAGTACTATAATTGCAATGATGACACATAAGAATCTTTTTAGATTCATCTGAAGATTCACTATGAAAACCTAACGGAATATCGCAATTAGGACATTTGAATACAAATCCGCATTCTTGGCATATGACACTAGTTGCTAAACCTCGTCTGTTAATAAAAATAACAATTTTTTTCTTTTCTTTCAAAGCTTTTTCAATTTCAACAAAAGCGTCAGAAGAAACTGCTTGAAATGGTTTTCTGCTTTTTCTAATTTCTTTTAAATCAATAATTTTAATAACAGGCATAATATGTAATTGAACTATTATAATATAAAGCTAAATAATTAATAAGAAATGCGGAATTATGATAAGGTTTTTGATCCCATGATTTATAAGAAGAATTATTTCCATCTATTACAATTATAAGTCCTAAATTTCGCCAAGGCAAAAAAGGAGCAGAGCGTCTTCCTATAATTAATTGAGCTTCTTCGGAATTAACTTTTGTCCATAAAGAATTAAACTCTTTAACCTTTAAATCATTTGAAGAAATAAAGATTGGTTCAGAAAGCTCAGATGATAGTTTAGCAAAGTAATAGTTTTGGTAAAAAATAGAAGGAACAAGAACTAATACTTGTTTTCGATTTTTAATATTTAATTTTATTTTCTTAACAATATCAGGAAAATCATTAGAAAAACTTATTTTATTCTTTTTGTTTGAAATTAATGGTTGGGAATATTCTGGAAAATCTTTTAATTTTTCAATATAAGTTATTAAAGATTTTATTCGTCGTGGCAAGATAATTTTTAGACATAATGAAATTGGATAAAAATAATAGCGAGAAATGAAACTAGCTAAAGGAAAAAACAATGAGGGGACTATTTGTTTTGAAGAAATAACTTTATTTATTGGTCTTAAAACAAAATCAGCTTTTTTTAAAGCTGCCTTTTTTAAAGATATAGGTACTGAATCTAACACTATGGCCATTACATTTCTGTGGCCTAAGGGTATTTCAACAACAGATCCTTTTATTAAATTTGATTTAAAAAAATATGAAAAAGTTTGTGGTTGAGACCTGGGAAGATTTGTTAATGGGATTACATTAATGATAAACATTAAAGATTTATTATTTATTAAATGAATATGTTGATAAATTTGTGTATCTTGGTCCCTGGCTGCTTAATTCACTTTGTACAACAGAAATACAATCAACTACGAAAGATTCATCTATTTTTTCTTCTATCTCTAATAAAGAGGATGGTTCTGTTCTTAAGCGCGCTAAAGTAATATGTGGTTTAAATAAACGATTTTCCACTTTAATATTTATTCCTTGTTCTATTAATTTGTTTTCTAAAGTTTCACGAAGCCGAGTTAATTCTTTTGAAATTTTACCTTCTACCCAAATTAGGCGAGGGGAGTGAGGATTTGGACCGTAAGTGATTTTATTGAATTTAATCTCTATTGGAGAAAATAAAGAAACAGTATCTTGGCAAACTTGGTTAATCTTTAACAAATCATTGTTATTAATAGATCCAATAAAAATCAATGTTAGATGTAAAGATTCTTCAGGTACTAATCGAAAACAAGGATTAATAAGTTTCTTTTGTTGGTAATTTATAAAAATTTTCTTTAGATTATTAGGAAGATGTGAAGCAATAAATATTCTATATTTCATGATGATAAATATACCAATTATACCTATCTTATCTCATTTTCACTATAATTTCCAGTTGGTTTTATGGGCTATAAAATTGACAAAAACAGGGTTTAAACTATATAATTACTAAATGGCGATTAAAAAGCAAATTCACTTGATAGGCATTGGAGGAACAGGTATGACTGCTTTAGCTAATCTTCTACTAGAAAAAGGACATTCATTATCTGGCTCTGATAAAAATGATTTTTCTGCGAGAAAAATTTTAGAAAAAAAAGGAATAAAAATATACATTGGTCATAAAGCTGACAATGTAAAAAAAGCAGATATTGTAGTTTATTCTTCAGCAATCCCTAATGATAATATTGAGCTTAAAACTGCTGAAGAGATGAAAATTCCTTTATTTAATCGTTTTGATTTTTTGATGAATGTTTTGACTGAAAAGAAAATTATTAGTGTTGCTGGAACTCATGGAAAAAGTACTACTGTAGCAATGATCACTCATATCTTAGAAAAAGCAGAATTAAAACCAACTGTTTATTTAGGAGCTAAAAATAAAGCATATCCATTAGGTAGTAAATGGAATTCAGGAAAATATGCAGTCTTAGAGACAGATGAACACGATAAATCATTTTTAAAAGCCCCTTCTTTTTTTTGTGTAATTACTAATGTTGACAATGATCATTTAGATATTGATGGTCCTTATAAAGGGCAATATTCTTTACTAAAAAAAGCTTTTAAAAAATTTTCTAAGAACAGCCAATCAGGATTTATTGTTTTAAATAACGATGATCATTTCTTAAGGAAAATAGCAAAAGAAAAGAAAAAAAAGACTTTGACTTTTGGAATAGATAATAAAGCTGATTTGTTTGTAAAAAATATTAATTACAAAGGAATAAAAACTTTTTCAGATTTGTTCTTGAGTAAAAAATTTCAAGGCAAATTAGAGCTTTCTGTACCTGGAAAAGAAAATATTTACAATGCGTTAGGCGCGATTTTAGTTTCACAAATTCTTAAAATTCCTTTGGATGACGCATTACAATACTTGAAAACTTTTACTGGTATAGAAAGAAGATTTTCCATTCTTTATGATAAAAAAATCGCGATTGTAGATGATTATGCCCATCATCCTACTGCAATAGAAGGCACCTTAAGAATGGCAAGAATCGTCTTTCCGAAGAGAAGAATTGTATTAGTTTTAGAGCCTCATCGTTATTCTAGAATTTCTCTTTTGTATAAAAATTTTGCTCTGGCAATAAAAAACTGTGACGCTTTATTTCTTTTACCCCTAGATTCATCTAATGAAAAACCTATTAAAGGAATTAATAGTGAAAAAATATATAAAGAGATATTAAAGAAAAGAACTTTAAGTAAAAATCAATTATATCTTGTTAAAGATGAAAAATCTTTTTTAAAAAATCTTTTTAAGTTCAAGAAAAATGGTGATGTTTTTCTTTTTACTGGTCCTGGCAAAATAGCAAATCTTCCTAAAAAATTTATTCGTTTATTAAAAAAATATGAAAAAAATCTGTAAAAAAATCTGTTTAATTGTTTTAGTTCTTATTTGTCTTTCAAGTATATGGGTTCTTGGCTTTTCCCAAGGAGCGAATTGGGGATGGAAATCTAATCTACCCTCTCCATTTGAAAAGATAATTAATAAAGAAAAACCATTAGTAGCTTCTGAAGCTGATATGGGTATTTTTTGGGATACTTGGAAAATTGCTTTGGAAAAATTTGTTAGCAGAGATGACCTAGATACTCAAAAAATGATTTTGGGAGCCACTAGAGGATTGGTAGAATCATTAGAAGATCCATATACAGAATTTTTAAATGCTGAACAGACAAAAGATCTTTCTCAAGAATTATCTGGAGAATTTTATGGAGTAGGAATGGAGATTGGAAGGCGCGATGGATTTTTAGTAGTTATTGCACCTCTTCCAGATACTCCAGCAGAAAAAGCCGGACTAAAGGCAAATGACAACATTATAAAAATAGATGAAACTGAAACTATTAATTTATCTTCATTTGAAGCTTCTAAGTTAATACGTGGACCAGAAGGAACAAAAGTAATATTAACTATTTACAGATCTAGTTGGGATGAAGCAAAAAAAATTGAATTGATTAGAAGCAAAATTAGCATTCCTTCAGTAAAATGGGAAAAAATAAACAATAATATTGCTTATTTAAAAATATATAACTTTAATCAACCTCTTGCTCTTAATTTTTATAGAACAGCTCTAGAAATAGCTTTGGCTAAACCACAGGGTATAATTATAGATCTTAGAAATAATCCTGGCGGATATTTAGAAGCTGTTGTTGATATTAGTGGTTGGTTTTTAGAAAAAGGCGATATTGTTCTTAAAGAAGATTTTGGCCACGATAAAATAAAACTTTTCCGTGTAAGAATTGGCCAGGCATTGTTAAAAGACATTCCTACTGTTGTTCTGATAAATGAAGGGACTGCTTCAGCATCAGAAATATTAGCTGGAGCTTTAAGAGATAATAGGGGAGTGAAATTAATTGGAGAAAAAAGTTTTGGTAAAGGATCTGTACAGGAATTAATTTCTTTAAAAGATAATAATAGTATTAAGATGACTATATCACGTTGGTTAACCCCTAATGGAACCATAATTCAAAACAATGGCCTTATTCCTGATGTTGAAGTAAAAATAGAAGAAGAATTAGGATCTTTCTCTAAAATAGATTTAGAAAAAGATAACCAATTACAAACAGCCATAGCAGAATTACAAAAATTAATAATTAATAATTAATAATCTTTATGAAAATTTATCTTTTAAAAGATGTTCCTAGTTTAGGAAATAAAGGAGAAATCAAAAACGTAGCAGATGGTTATGCTATAAATTATCTTTTTCCCCAAAAAATTGCCCAAAGAGCTGATGCAAATATTATCGAAAAAGTTTCACAGGAAAAAGAACAAAAAATAACAACAGAGAAAAAAACAAAAGAACAAGCCCTTGAATTAGCTGCCAAGATTAAAAAAATTATTCTAGAAATTCCTCTTAAATTCGCTGAAAAAGGAAAAGAATCTTATGCTTCTGTAAACAGTAAAAGAATCATAAAAGAATTAGAGTCTCGAGACATTCATTTACTAGAAAATCAAATAGAATTAAAAAAATCCCTCAAAAAAGAAGGACTTTATGATGTACCTTTAATTCTTCATCCAGAAGTAAAGACTTCTTTAAAGGTAAGAATTAATGCTGTTGTTTCTGAGCAGAAGGAATAACGTTTATTACACTTATCTTCTTCATTCTCCCTGTAAAAGTAATTTTTCTTTTTTTAGAAAATTTTACAATCCCATCAACGAGAGAAAAGATTGTATCATCGCGACCTCGGCTAGTATTTAACCCAGAATGCCATTTTGTGCCTCTTTGTCTAATTAAAACATTGCCAGTACTTACTGTCTGACCATCAGATTTCTTAATTCCTAATCTTTTAGGATTAGAATCTCTTCCTAATTTTGTTGAACCAGCCGACTTAGTATGTGCCATGTTTAAAAGTTTTTAATTTAAATTCTTAATATATGCCCCACCGTTTGAGAATTCTAACAAAATTTGTTGTATTTGTCAAAAAAAATCTTTGGTTATTTATCATGGGATTTTTAAGTATAACCTTGTTTTTCTCTCTCGGTATTATTATCGGAGCTAATATTATTTCCCGCCCATCATTAATTATACAAAAAGAATTAATAGCAAGTATTGAAGAATCTCTAATAGAAAAAACAATAACAGAGCCTAAAGAATTTCCATTTGTGGCTAGCTCTAGAGGAAAATATTATTATCCAGTAGATTGTAGTTTATCTAATGGGTTAAAAGAAGAAAATAGAATATATTTTAGGGCTCAGCAGGAAGCCGAGAATAATGGATATATTTATAACACTAGATGTGATTAACAATATATGAGCCTACTCTAATTCTTCTTCAATCTCTTTTTTGCTTGTACGATTAATAGATAAACATTCAAATTCTTCATCTATTTTTTCGATTTCTTTTATTTTCTGCCTTATATCAACAGGTATTTCTTTTAAAATCTTTTTTAATTTTTTATTATTAATTTCAATAACATCATCCCATTTTTCTAATGGTTCTAAAATTTCTTTTAATTTAGGAATATCATAAGAAATTTTGCTATAGACAGTATGATTAAAATAACCATTTTTACCAAATACACGTTTTAAACCTTTTTGTTGGCAATAAACATCAATTAAATTCTTTAATTCTATCAATTTTTCTTCTAATTTTTCTTTCTTTTCTTTTAAAACAAAAAATTCATCTATTGTTTTTTTAATGTCCACATTATTTAAATGTTGATCTTCTTCCTCTTCATAGAAATGTCTCCAAGCAGGACAAATATTTCGATAACCACACCAACCACATAAAAATGATGAATGAGGCTCAAAATTACTTTTTTCAATTTTATGAATCAAATCTATTATTTTGTTTTTCGCTTCTTCTAAATCTTTGTCTGTTCTTTTTGTATTTATTTTTTCATTAAATTTAAGAAAATATAAGCTTAATTTCAAATCTTTAATTTTAATTCTTGGCCAACGATTTTTTAATCCAATAGCGTAAAGAGAAAGCTGATTGTTCTTATCTAGAACTCTTTGAGAAGGCATTCTTTTCCCTGTTTTATAATCAATTATTTCAAGAGTACCATCTGGTAATTTATCTATTCTGTCTATTACACCTGTTAGAATATGTTTACCATTTGGTTTATCAGGATTTTCATCAATAACAACTTCAAATTTTGTCTCTAAATCCAAAATAGATGTTTTATGAGGAATATTTTTATTATAAAATTCTTCTAAGATTCTTATTCCTTCTTTAAAATAAGATTTTTCTTCTTCAGAATCTTTCCATTCAAAACCTTCTGTTTTTTGTGGCCAATAATCCCGATAATATTTTAGTAGAGCATCAAGAGTAGGGAAGTTAGGATCTTTTTGATAAAACCATTTAA
>DASRPB010000002.1:0-20995 GCA_035646575.1 Minisyncoccota bacterium | reverse complement strand
GAAAAAATAATTTTTATGGTTAGAGGAAATAATATATTAAGAAATATAATATGGATAATTCTTGCTTGTAGCGCTTTTGTTCCCATTCTGATTAATGCCCAAACTATTTATCCATTTATTACTGCTAAGGTTTCGATTTTTAGATTTTTAACTGTTGTAACTTTTGTTTTGTTTCTTTGGCTGTTGTTTAGCGAAAATAAAAAAGTAGCAGCCATTTTCAATTTAAGAAAAAACAAAATTTTAGGCGCTTGGCTTTTATTATTAGGAGCTTTTATTCTATCAGCTATTTTTGGCGTTGATGCTTACAATAGTTTTTGGTCAGGAAACGAACGAATGATAGGGATTGTTTCTTGGATTTCGTTTTTGCTTTTTTATGTATCCTTAGTTTTTATATTTTCTATTGATAAAAACAAAGAAAGGATCTTTAAGTATTTAGTTTTGACCGGGGCCTTGGTAGTGTCTGTCTCTGCTGTTTTAGGTTATTATGGGGGTTTTCTTTTAGAAAGTTTTAGAGGTGGGCGTTTAACAGGTTTAGCAGGGAATCCATCTTATTTAGCTGTTTATATGCTTTTTGCGGCTTTTCTAGCGTTGTCTTTAGCTTTTGAACACTACGAGAAAAATAACAATGGAAGTTTTGTTTTTTGGCTTTTAGGATTTTTATATTTTTCTGTAATTTTGTTTGGTACTGGTACTCGGGGCGCCATGATTGGTTGGGCGGTTGGTACTTTCGGGGTACTGCTTTATTTGATTTTTAAATATAGGCAGAACTGGATAGGTAAATTATCTCTAATAATAGTTATCGCTGGAATGATTTCGGTTGGATCCCTTTTTATACTTAAAAACACTACCTTTGTAAAAAATAATCTTGCCCTTAGTCGCTTAACTTCTATCTCTGTTAGCGATACTACTGCACAATCTAGGCTCTTTTCTTCTATGACGGCCATAAAAGCTTGGCCAGCTAAACCAATTTTTGGTTGGGGATTAGAAAATTATAAGCAAGCTTTTCTACATAATTTTATTCCAGAAATGGTGAATAATAACCCAGACGATGTTACTTTTGATAAAGCTCATAATATGCCCCTTGAGATTTTGATTACTACGGGCATTATCGGATTGGCAGCTTATTTATATCTTTTCTATGCTGCCTTTCGTTCCCTCAAAGAAAAAGTTACTAAAAACGAAATGGGTTCCACTGTAGCCGTTGTCTTAGGTTTTGGTTTTTTGGGCTATTGCATTTCTAATCTTTTTCTTTTTGATGTTTTTGAGTCTTTGTTTATGATGACTATCTTTTTGGTTTTATTTACAACACATTTATCGTTTACTAGTACCTCAAGCGGATTTACATCAATTTTGCGAAAGAATATTACCTTTACTTTTTTGATTATTATTTCTGCAATTGCCGTAGTAGCTATTTATATAGGAGTTCTTTTACCTTACAATACAATTTATAATTTTTCTAAAGCCAAAAATTTTCTTTTAGCTAAGAAACCAGATTTGTCTTACACTTATTTACAAAAAGCCTTTTCTTATGAAACTTTATCTATGCGCGATGATACTTGGGCATTTCTACAAACTTATATTCTTGAAAGGAACAATCTGGGTGACTCGGATAAACTACGATTCGACAGTTTACTAAAAACCAATCTAAAAGTCTTGATAAAAAGACATCCAACTTTCAGAGATTTGCAAGATAATTTGGTATACCTCTTAATTAATCGTCCAGGGGCTTATGTAAATGATATTGGCGAGGCCAAATCTTTAGCTATCGGATTGGTACAATATGCTCCCAATTATTTAAATTATAGAACTAATTTAGCTTTTATTTATGGTCTTGATAAAGATTATGACAAAGCGATTAATGAGGTTAATTATGTTTTAAACATTACCGATCAACTTAATAGGCCCTATTGGTATAAAGGCATAATTTTGAATATGAAAGGCGACAAAACGGAAGCATTAGATAATTTTGCCATTGCTGTAAAAAAGGGTTATGAGCCGAGTGTAGATGAACTATTCGTTCTTACTCAGCAAGCCATAGATGCTAAGAGTTATGATTATTTAGTAATCTTTTACATTAAAGCTATTCAGTTAGACTCAAAAAGTATCCAAAATTACGCCTCTTTGGCAGCTGCCTACAAGGAAATAGGAGATTATAACAATGCGCGAAAAACTGCTCAAAAGATGTTAGAGCTTGACCCTGCATTGGAACCTCAAGTTGACGCTTTTCTCAAAACTCTACCTACAAAATAAAAATAGTGAAACAAAGAATCTTGGCATTACGTTTGGTTTTTTGTGTTTCTTTATTTTTCTTGCCTTTTTTGGTAAGATATTAATAATGATAAAAATGAATAAGATTTTCGCTTTCGCGGGAATGACAAAAAGGAAAATCGTAGGAATAACAATCGGCTTAGTTCTGGGGTTTTTGATTTGGCCTTCATCTTCTTTTGCTAGTTGGTCTCAGAACACTAGTTTTTTTGTTGATCCGACTTATGATTTAGGTGGCAAAACTCAAATCGATGCTCAATTAATAAAAACTACCAACAAAATTTATTTTTATGCAGATAAAAATTGGTATCAGAATATTTCTGAGAAAAATCAATTGGATTCAATTTTGTATAATTTAGCCAATGATTTTGAATATAAAACCTATTCTTTTCTAACTAATTTATTAGGTTCAGAAGATAATCCTGGGGTGGATAATGATTCACGGATTGTAGTAGTGTTAGAGCCTTTGAAAAAGAATTTTGGTGGCTATATTCAGACCGGGGATCAATATTTGAAAACTCAATATTCGCGTTCTAATGAGGGCCAGATAATTTATTTAAATGCTAATTTAATAACACAATCACCCTTAGATTTTTTAAATTATGAATTAGCTCATGAATTTACTCATTTAATTACTTTAAAGCAAAAATTAGAAGCTCAAACTTGGTTTTATGAATTAATGTCAGAATTTGCTGGTCAAACAATTATGGTTGATACAATACAGATTACCAAACAAAGGGCGCAAAATTTGCTTTACTCAACAGAAATTAATTTAAAAGATTGGGAAAACTCTGATAAAGATTATGGAAAAGTTTATTTATTTGCTTTATATTTGAAAGAACAATTTGGCAACCAACTTTTTGCTGAAACTTTAAAATATCCTTCTATCGATGGAATTATTTCTTTTAATGGCGCTTTTAAGCGATTAGGAATAATTGATAATTTTGATGATGTCTATTTAAATTGGCTGATTACCAATCTTTATAATACTTGCGAATCTAATAATTTAAAATATTGTTATCAGAACTTATCTTTAAAGAATTATTCAGTTATTTCTTATTCTTATTATTTGCCAATGCAGATAAAAAGTACGTTGTCAGTAGCTGATTCTATTTCTGCATTAACAGGTAAGTGGCAAAAAATTACCGGTGGTTCTGGAATAATAAAATTAAAATTTACTATTCCAGAAGACACGCCAATTTCTAAAATTCCTTATATTATTGAAGATAATCAAGGGAAGAAAACTTTGGGTTTTTTGGATTTTACCACAACTAATATTCAAGAAATTTATGTAAATGATATGGGGAGCAAAAATATAGCTGTCTATTTTATTCCTTACCTTGGATCACAAGCGCAGGAAAATAAACTTTATTATTATTCTTGGGAAGTCCAAAATTTAGGAAATGATTCCAAAGTTGAAGAACAAGCTGTTGAAAGTCTTTTGCAGAAGATTGCAGAGTTAAAAAGAAAAATAACAAGTTTGCAATTACAATTGGCTATGCAAAAAACTTATCAAAGCAACCAATATTGCTCAGTTTTTTCTGGAGACCTTTATTATGGAATGAATTCTTCTGAAGTAAAATGTTTGCAGCAATTTTTATCTAATTTAAGTCCTAATATTTATCCAGAGAGATTAACAACAGGTTATTTTGGCCCATTAACTCAAGCTGCTGTTAAGCGTTATCAGGCATTACAAGGAATTATTACAACTGGTTATTTTGGTCCTTTGACTATGGCGAAGGTGAATCAAGGATTATAAATAATTAATTATGAATAGACTAAAGACAATTCTTTTTTATCTTATTGTTGTCGCTTTATTTACGCCATTTTTAGTGGATACTGCTTCATATTTTCCTTTTATTATTGCCAAAGCTACTGCTTTTAGATTAATAGTAGAAGTAATGCTTGTAATTTGGGCATTGTGGTTGGTTGGAAGTCGAACTTCCAAAGGAAGTTCGACTTCTTTGGTTCCTTTAACTCCATTAATTAAAGCAGTAATTATTTTTGGAGTTATTTTATTTATTTCCGCTCTTTTGGGAGTTGATTTTAATTTTAGTTTATTTTCAGGAAACGAAAGAATGGAAGGAGTATTTGGGATTTGGCATTTTATTCTTTTCTTTTTAATTCTAGCGACGACTTTTGATTATTTAAAAATAGAAAAGATTCTTAAAATTCAGGTAGGAATAGGTATTCTTTACTCAATAGTGGCTGTTTTGGCTTATTTTGGCGTTGGGACAATTACTGCTCAAATGACTGGAAATCGTCTTGCTGGCTATACTGGTAATCCTTCTTTCTTTGCTGTTTATTTACTTTTTAATGCATTTTTAGCTCTTTATTTTTATTTTCGTCAATATATTTTTGATAAGAGATTATTCAATTGGTGGCTACTTGTTTTCTTGGGGCAAAGCTTTCTTATTTTTGCTACCTTAACTAGAGGATCAATGATAGGGTACTTGATAAGTATTATATTAATAGCTTTAGGTATTGTCTTTTTGAAATCAGATTTTCAAAAGAAGCCTAATGTTCCTGATCCTTTAAAGAAAATATCCATTGTATTTTTAATTGGTATTTTAGTTGTATCTGTTTTTACTTTTGCTGGTAAGAATACTAATTTTGTGAAAAATGATAAAATTCTTAGTAGATTTTCTTCAATTTCTTTGTCAGCTCCAACAGCTAAATCGCGTCTTTTTTCTGCTGGGACAGCTTGGAAAAGTTTTTTGCAAAAACCTTTATTTGGATGGGGGCCTGAAAATTATGAAGCAGTATATACAACAAACTTTAATCCCGAGGTATTAAAATATTTACCAGAAGATTTTTATTTTGATAGGGCTCATAACAAACCAATGGAAGTTTTAGCTACCAATGGTATTTTTGGATTTTTGTCTTATCTTTCTATTTTTGGAATAGCTTTATATTTTTTAAATCAACTTAGGAAAAAGAAAGAATGGTTTTTGCCATCGTTGGCTTTAGCAGGAGGCTTAGTAGGTTATTTTGTTCAAAATGTTTTTATTTTTGATTTTCATGAAAGTTATTTAATGTTCTTTTTGTTATTGGCTTTTATATCTTCGCTTCCTCGTCATAATGGGGAGCATAATGATGAAGAACCTCTTATAAATGATAATTCAAAAGATTATGCTTTGAAAATGGGAAAAGGATTATTAATTGTTTCTGTAATTTGTGTGGTTATTTTTAGTACAACACAGTGGGTTATAAAGCCTTATTCAGTAAGTAAGGGAATTTTTGATGTAAGTTATCTTGTTAAACAGGAAGAAAATGAAAAAGCTTATAAAGAATTAAAAAAAATAATCAACGACCCTGCTTTTTTGAAAGATGATGTTATCATGGGGATGAAAAAGATGTATTCTCTATATAGTTTTAAAATTGACGAAGAATATAGAAAAAAAATGATAGATGTGTTAGTTGCTCATGCAAAAGAAGCAGCTGAAAAAAGACCTTGGCGATTTGGTTTAGTCATGGCAAAGGCAGATTTGGATGCAATTTATTCTCAGTGGGATAAAAAGTGGCTTATTGAAGCTGAAAAATCAACAGAGTTAATGCTTTTTCGATTTCCTTATTTTCCGCAATCTCATTTGTTTGCTTCTAAATCTTATTTACTAAATGGAGAAGTAGAGGAAGCTATAACAGAGGCAGAGAAAGTTATTGAACTTAATCCTAAACTCTCAACTTCTTATTATCTTTTAGGTGTAGCCTATAATGAATTAGATGATTTTGAAAAACGGGATGAAAATTTAATAAAAGCTGCAGAATTGAATTTCCCTTTTAAAGATAAAAACCAGATTTTAAGTATAATAAATCTTTTAGCAAAAGAGAAAAAATATGATGTCATAAAGAATCTTTACATTCGGGCTATTCAAATAGATCCTCATGATATTTCTTTATATACTAGTTTAGCTACTACTTATGCTAAGATGCATAACAAGGAAGGAGCTATTTATTATGCAAAAAAAGTTTTAGAAATGGATACTGGATCAAAGCAAGCAGTAGAAGAATTTATTCAATTAGTTGAGAACGAACAATGGGAATTAATAGCAGATTAATTTATGAAACAATTAGTTTTTAAACAAGGGAAAGTTATTGTAGAAGAAGTTCCAACACCAGGATGTGGAGCTAATCAGGTTTTAGTAGAGAATCTGTTTTCTTTAATTTCATCTGGTACAGAATTATCAAGTTTGAATTTTTCAGGACAACCGTTACCTTTAAAAATTTTAAAATATCCAACGAAGTTGGCTAAGGGGTTAAAATTAGTAAAAGATCAAGGAATTTCTAGTGCTTATAAAATAGTAACAGGTATGCTTCAAACAGGAGTAACTCCTGGTTATAGTTGTTGTGGTCGCGTGATTAAAGTTGGAAAGGATGTAAATGGTATTAAAAAAGGGGATATTGTTGCTTGCGCAGGAGCAAATATTGCTTCTCATGCTGAATTTATAGCTGTTCCAAGGAATTTAGCAGTAAAAGTTCCTGATGGAGTTTCTTTTGAAGATGCTTGTTCTGCCACAGTAGGCGCTATTGCTTTACAAGGTGTTAGGCAAGCTGATTTACGCGTTGGAGAAAGCGCTGTAGTTATTGGTTTAGGATTAGTAGGACAATTAACAGCTCAAATTCTTTTGGCAAGCGGAATAAAAGTAATTGGTCTTGAACTTTCTAAAGATAGGATAAAAAAAGCAAAAGAAAATGGATTAATTAATGTTTTCTCCCCTACAGATAAGAATCTTTTGAATGAAATTAATTATCTTACTAATTTACAAGGAGCAGATGCGACTATTATCACTGCTGCTAATCCATCAGATGATGAAATTATTAATCAGGCATTATTAACTACAAGAAAAAGAGGTAAGGTTGTTGTTGTAGGGGATATTGGTTTAAAGATTAATAGATTACCTTGGTATCAAAAAGAAATTGAATTACGTATATCCACTTCTTATGTCCCTGGAAGGGGTGATGCTGAATATGAAAACAAAGGAGCTGATTATCCTTATGCTTATGTAAGATGGACAGAAAATCGTAATATACAGGCTTATCTGCAATTATTAAAAAACAAAAAGATTGATTTTAAATCTTTAGTAGGAGGAAAATATTCTTTAGAACAAGCTGATTTGGGGTACAAGTTATTGAATTCCAACAATAAACCATTAGCAGTTCTGCTTTCTTATCCCAGTTCTATTTTAAAAGAAAAAGATTCAGAACAATTTATTGAATTACCTATTTCACAAAAAATTGAAGGAAAAATTGAGATAGGGATTATAGGAGGAGGAAGTTTTACTCAGACGATTCATTTGCCTAATTTGATGAAATTAAGAGAGTTTTATAACATTCGTGGGATTTGTACGTATAATCAGGTAAAAGCTAAGTATTTTGCCAGTCGTTATGGCGCAAGTATTGCTACAACTGATTACAAGGTATTACTTAATGATCCTAAGATAAATCTTGTTATCATCAGTACAAGACATAATCTTCATGCCCAGATGGTTATGGATGCTTTAAAAGCAGGAAAGAATGTTTTTGTAGAAAAACCATTGTGTCTCACGGAGAAGGAACTAGATGAGATTTTAGATATATTAAAAACACAAAATTTTGATTATTCTCCAATTATTGCAGTTGGGTTTAATAGGCGTTTTTCTCCGTTTATTCAGAAAATAAAAGAAACAATTAGTGATCGTCGTAGTCCATTAATAATTAATTACAGGGTTAATGATTCTTATCTTGCGCCAAGCCATTGGGTTAATACTAGTGAAGGCGGAGGAAGGATTTTAGGCAATGCCTGCCATATGTTTGATCTTTTTTGTTATCTTACTGAATCTGGGATCGAAAAGATTGATGCTTCTTCCATAACTCCAAAAGATACTTTTTATCTAACAACAGATAATTTTGTTTGTACTATTAAATTCAAAGATGGCTCTTTAGCTAATTTAATTTATACAACGCAAGGAGATGGAAAAATGGGTAAAGAATATATGGAACTATACTCTGAAGGAAGAGTATTTATTCTGGATGATTTTAAGAAGTTAAAAACTTATGGGGTAAAAGCTAATATGAAAATGCACCAGCAGAATAAAGGGCATTTTGAAGAATTAAAAGAATTAGCTTCTTCTTTGCATCAACGAAGATCTTCAATGCCATTGGAAGAAATTATTAATGCTACTAAAATTAGCTTAGAAGTAGACAAACAAGTAAGAAATTGACATACACTTGGCATTTAATTTAGTTATATTAATCATATCAATATGATACGATTAAACTGCATAAATGATACGAAAATGATTAAATTAAATTAAAAAAGGAAAAAATTATTAACATTTTTCTCCAAGAAATTATACAGTTAAGTGAAAAACAAAGTTTGATTTCGAAAATTTGAGACGGAAGGATGGAATTTGAAAATTTGAGTTGGAAAGATGGAGCTTATTAAAAATTAATATTGTTATTAGTCCTACTTTAGCTTATAATAGCTATGATGGCTTGACATGGATAAAAATATTAGTATAATGCATAACGCTGTTGTAAATGATCATAAAAAGGCAGCGTTATTTAGTTCTTGACAAAGCTAAAGGATTATAGTATAATAGTAGTATAAATTTGAAAATAAAGGGTCTATTAATCTGTGGGCAAGCAAGCCAACGCTTGTCAGGGGTTCTCTGCAGATGGGTATCTTGGACATATTTATATGCCTGGGATATACCTCGGGTTGATCTTTAGTCTTCGTTTCGAAGGATATTTGCCTACAGATTAATGGGCCTTTTTTTATACTCCAAGAACTCTTTTTATCTCTTCCCATGAGGTAATTCCTTGCAAAACTTTAATAACAGCACTATTAATCAATTTTGGAAATTTTACTTTTGTAATATCTTTTGTCTTTGAGGAAGGAATAAGTATTTCAAAAATTCCAGATTGACCTTTATAGCCGGTAAAATTACATTGATCGCAACCTTGAGATTGATAGATTTTTGTCGGTTTTTTATATTTTGGGAAGTATTTTAAAGATTCTTTAATAGATGAATTCATTTCTGCTGGGATTTTTATTTCTTTTTTACAATGTGGACATAGACAACGAACTAATCGTTGAGCAATAACAGTGTTAATAGTAGGTATTAATTCTTCTGGGGGTATTCCTAATCCTTGTAAACGAGACAAAACACCTAAAGCATCATTGGTGTGAATTGTGGAAAGAACTAAATGTCCAGTTGTTGATGCTTGCAAAACTAATTTAGCTGTTTCTTTGTCTCTGATTTCTCCAATTAAGAATATATTAGGGTTTTGGCGAAGCAGGCTGCGGAGAGCTTTAGAAAAAGTATATCCTTTTTCTTCATTAACCTGAGTTTGCACAATTCCGGGCAAGCGATATTCAATTGGATCTTCAACTGTAATAATTTTTACGTCTGGATGGGCGAGTTTTTTGAGTATAGTAAATAAAGTTGTAGTTTTTCCTGATGAAGTAGGTCCGGCAGATAAAATTAAACCAACTCTTTTTTCTAATACTTTTTCTATACTTTCTTTTTGTTCATCTAAGAATCCTAGATTTTCTAAATTTAATAAAGCGTCTTCTCCTCCTAAGATTCTTAAAGAAGCGCTTTCTCCATATCCGCCTGGTATAATTGAAAGCCTAAGATCAAAAGATTTATTAGGAAGAATAAGTCGGAATCTTCCTTCTTGGATTATTTGTGTTTCTTCTGTTTTTAAACCACTTAGATTTTTTAATTCATTAATTAATTTTGGATGTTCATTTATATCAAAAGAAACTAATTTATGAAGCATTCCATCAATTCTTTGTCTTATCTGACTCGTTTTTTCTTCTGGTTCAAAATGAATATCAGTAGCTCGTGATTTTAATGCAGTGGCTAAGATAATAGCAATTTGTCTTTCAGAAGACTTGTCTTTTAATAATGCAGAGATTGATTTATTGTTTTGAAGTAATTTTTCTATTTCTTCTTCTTCTTTATTGGTTACTTTCACGCCTCTGGTTAAAACTTGAGAAAATAATTCTTTATATAATTCTTGAATATATGAAATATCACCTGCTACTCTTACAATTTCTTCTAAAGATGTAATGCCTTCAATAGTTTTTAATAAACCATCATGGAAAAGAGGAACCATTCCTTCATCAATGGCTTTTGATCTTATTTCATTTTGGTCGGCGCCTGATTTAATTGCTTTAATAATCCTTTGGGACATATTAAAGTATTCAAAAATTCCAATTTGGCTTTTATAACCTAACCAATGGCATTTTGCGCAACCTTTTGCTTTATAAAGATGCGGAATATTTTTTGGTATATTTATTTTACTTTTTGGAGAAAGAATACTAAAAGCTTCAATTAATTTTTCTTCTATTTCAGGAGTTGGTTTGTATTTTTCTTTACAATCAGGACAAAGGCGTCGAATTAATCTTTGAGCTACAATTAGTTTAAGCGCGTTTGGAAGCATTTGAGTATCAGCTCCTAATTCAACAAGCCGAGCAACAGTTCCACTAGCTTCATTTGTATGTAATGTAGAAAAAACTAAATGTCCTGTTAAAGAAGCTTGTATAGCAGTTTTTACTGTTTCCTCATCTCTCATTTCTCCAATCATAATAATATCAGGATCTTGCCTAAGTATAGATTTTAATCCATTAGCAAAATTGTATTTTTTTGATACCTGGGTTTGGTTTACACCAACAATCCTATATTCAATTGGATCCTCTATTGTAATAATTTTTATTCCAGGAGAGATTTTCTTTTTTAAGAATGTGTATAAAGTTGTGGTTTTTCCTGAACCTGTAGGTCCTGTGATTAGAATCATTCCATTTGGCGCTGATAGAGAATGGTCAAAAGTTTTTATACTGTTTTCACTAAGGCCTAAATCTTTTAAGCCAAAAGCAGCTCGCTTTGGGTTTAGAAGTCTAAGTACTAGAAATTCTCCTTGAGGGCCTGGTAAACTGGAAGCGCGGACATCAATAAAACTCTTATTGTTTTGAATAGTAAAACGACCATTTTGAGGAATATTTTCAACATTTAATTTTAAACCAGACAGGAGTTTTAGTCTTTGATTAATGCCACGATGTTTCTTTTTTTCTATTTCAGCAACATCATATAAAACACCATCTATGCGTAAACGTAAAAGAGCACAATCTTCTTGTGGTTCAACATGAATATCAGATGCATCTATTTGAACAGCTGCCTTTAGAATAAGAGAGACTAATGATGTAACTTCTCCTGATGCAATAGATAAAAGTTCTTCATGAAGATCAGAAAATTCTATGGATTTAGCACTGGTTACATCTATAAAATTTGATAATTTTTCTTGTCGTTGATGGACAAAAGCGTAATTTTTCCATGCCCAATTAAGACTTTCTTCAGTAGCAACAAAAATAACTACTTTATAGCCTCCTTTTTTAACTTCTTCAATTGTTTTAATAGTTTCAATATTAAAAGGGTCCAAGGCAGCTATTTTGACTTGATTCCCTATTTTTTGAAAAGCAATAATATTAGCTTCTTTTGCTTTTTCTTCTGGAATTATAGAAAGAGCACTTGTTTCAATTGGTGATTTTCTTAAATCAACATATGAAAGATTATCTTTTTCAGCTAATCTCTGCGCTTCTCTTTCTTTTGATTCTTGCCAGAGAGCTTTAATTTTTTCTTCTCTTTTTTTAACAAAATCATTCATAAAAATTACATTGTTAATAATTTATTATACCACTCTAATTTTCTTTAGAAAAGTAAAAATTCGTGATAAAATTAAGTATGGAAAAAATGAAGATCAAAATTATTAGTGAAAGCCCAAAGGAAACACAAAAAATCGCCTCTTTCTTCATGCAGGCTATTTTTAAAAAATATGATTTAAAACAAAGAAGTTTAGTTGTTTCTTTAGAAGGTCCTTTAGGAGGTGGTAAGACAGAATTTCTTAAAGGCATAGCCAAGTTTTTAAAACTTAAGGAAAAAATTTTTAGCCCTACTTTTTTAATTATGAAAAGTTTTCCTTGTAAGACATCTTTTTTTAAAACATTATGGCATCTAGATTGTTATCGGATTGAAAAACCTAAAGAAATTAAAGAATTGGATTTTTTAGAAATTATCAAAAATCCAGAGAATTTAATTTTTGTTGAATGGGGGAATAAGATTAAAAAGATTCTTCCAAAAGATCACTGGAAAATAAAATTTAAAATAACAGGAGAAAGTACAAGAATATTAGAATTTTATCTATGAAAAAATTAGTTATTATTGATTCTTATGCTTTAGTGCATCGTTCTTATCATGCTCTTCCTCCATTGGTTTCTCCAGAGGGTGTTTTAGTTAATGGAGTTTATGGGTTTATGCTGTTTTTTTTAAAAATGATTAATGATTTAAAGCCGGATTATATCGTAGCTACTTTTGATGTAGCAGCTCCTACTTTTCGCCATGAAGAATATAAAGAATATAAAGCCAAGAGAGTAAAAATGCCAGATAATTTTTATGAGCAGGTTCAGATGGTAAAAGACCTTTTGCATGCATTCAATGTTCCAATTTTGGAAAAAGAAGGTTATGAAGCAGATGATATCATTGGAACTATAGCTGAGAAATTAAAAGATGAAGATATTCAATCTTTTATTGTTACAGGAGATTTAGATACACTCCAATTAATTACTGATAAGGTATTTGTTTATACACTTCGTCGTGGTATTCAGGACAGTATAACCTATGATAAAGCAAAGGTTTTTGAGAGATTTCAATTAAAACCTGAACAATTAATAGATTGGAAAGCATTGAGAGGGGATCCTTCAGATAATGTTCCAGGAGTACCTTCTATAGGTGAGAAAACAGCGAGTACATTAATTAAAGAATCTGGAACATTAGATAATCTTTATAAAAAGATAAAAGATGGAAAAACAATTAAAGCTTCTCCAAGAATTTTAGAAAAATTAAAAACTTTTGAAGACCAAGCTTATTTTAGCCGTCACTTGGTAACGATTCAGAGAGACGTAGATGTAGAATTTGATTTAGAAAAAGCTAAACTTGATCCTCCTCCAAAAGATGAAGTAATCTCTTTGTTAAATAAATTAGGATTTCGAAGTTTAATTCCAAAGATCTTTGATTTTGAAGAAAATGTTTCTTCTGTAAAGGATGTTTCTTTGGATATTATTAGTACTTCTTTAAAAGTGAAAGAATTGAAACAAAAGGTTGAGGGAGAAGAGACCATTGGAATACTTTTAGATTTTAGTGGAGAAAGATTTGGGGAAAGAAAAATAGAAGGGTTAGGATTTAGTTTTTTGGATAATACTTTGTTCTATCTTCCAAATCATCTATTTTCTGATTTTTTTGAAAAACCATTAGATTGGTCTAAAAAGAATTTAATTAGTTTTGATGCCAAAGTTATCTTAGAAGAAATTGAAGGGTTTTCTGACTGTTTATTTGAAGATATAAAGATATTAGTTTGGTTGCTGGACACAGAAAGAAAGAATTATAAATTCTCTTCAATTGGTAAATTTTTTCTTGGGCAAGAGATTGATGATTCGTTCAGCGTGTGTTTATCTAAATTAATTCCTCTATGGGAAATTATTAAAAATAAAATAACAGCATTAGGAATAGATCATGTTTGGGAAAATGAAGAGAAACTCCTCATTCCGGTAATTGCTTCAATGGAAAAAAACGGGATTTTAGCGGATAAGAATTGGTTAGAAAAATTAACCAAGAAAGCAGAAAAAGAAATAAATGATTTGGAAGGAAAAATTTATAAATTATCTGGTAAAAAATTTAATATTAGTTCTCCTAAACAGTTATCTGAAATTTTATTTGAAGAATTGGAAATTTCTTCATCAAGTTTAAAAAAAACCGCTACTAAGAAGATTTCCACAAATGCTGATGAGCTTTTAAAGATCAAAGATAGTAATCCAATTATTCCTTTGATTATTAAATATCGAGGGATAACAAAATTAAAAAATTCTTTTCTTGATACTCTTCCAAATTTTATCAATTCGAAAACAAATAGAATTCATGCAATTTGGAATCAAACAGGTACAACTACTGGGCGTTTGTCATCGGAAAAGCCTAATTTACAAAATATTCCACAAAAAGGTGATTGGGGAAAACAAATTAGAAAGGCTTTTGTTTCTAAAAAATCTTTTTCTTTAATTTCATTGGATTATTCTCAGATAGAATTAAGATTGGCAGCTCATCTTTCTGGGGATGTCAAAATGATGGAAGCGTTTAATCAGGATAGGGATATTCATAAAATCACTGCTGCATATATTCATAATATTCCCGAAGATAAAGTTAGTGCTTCTATGAGACAGAGGGCAAAGATTTTGAATTTTGGAATTATTTATGGAATGGGTAATAAAGCATTTGCCCAGTCAGCAGGTATTTCTTTGGATGAGGCTAAGAGATTTAGAGAAGAATATTTTTCTAATTTTTCAGGACTAAAGAATTATCTTGATTTTTCTTTAGAGAATGCTAAAAAATTAGGTTATGCAGAAACGATTTTTGGCAGAAAGAGATTTCTTCCTCTTTTAGGCGGATTTGGGCGTATAGCTCGTGGGCAAGAAAGGATTGCTGTTAATATGCCTATTCAAGGGTTAGCGGCAGATATTATTAAGATAGCAATGGTAAAAATTCAAGAGTTTATTAAGGAAAAACATATGGAAAAAGATGTAATAACTTTAATTCAGATTCATGATGAATTGATACTAGAGGTAAAATCTGAGATAATAAAGGAAGTAGTTCTTTCGTTTAAAAATATAATGGAAAGTGCAACAAAATTGGAGGTGCCTTTAAAGGCAGACGTGAGAATAGGAAGTAAATGGGGAGAGATGGAATAATTTTATATATATGTCTAATTTTTTTCAAAAACTAAATAAACATTTTTCTTCATCGCAATTATTGCCGTTTTGGTTTTTTGGTGGCTTGGTTATGGCGCAGGTTGTTTTTAATTCGCTCTGGATTATTTGGCCTTTAAATTGGTTTATTAATATTGCTTTGATAATTTTTTATTTAGCAATGACTGTTGTTTTTATAGGCGCGGTTGATAAAGTTAGTCGTTTAGATTTAGAAAGGAATCAGGTAAATGCAATGGTAAGTAGTATTAATGATCCGGCCATTTCTTATACTGAAAACTTTGAAATTATTTTAGTTAATAAAGCCATGGAGAAATTCATCGGCATATCAAAGGAAGAACTTATAGGAAAAAATATTACTCCTGAATTAAGTAATGATGCTCGCTTTGGACTTTTATCTAAAATAATTTTTCCAAGTTTAGCTCCAGTTGTTTTAGAAAAATCCATAGATCTTTATCCGGAGAAAATAAAAGTAAAATTTTATCAGCCAAAAGAGCTTATTTTAGAGATAACAACAACTAAGGTGATAGATGACAAAGGAAATACTTATGGTTTTTTAAGAATAATTCATGATTTAACAAAAGAAGAAGTATTGAGAAAAGCTCAATCAGATTTTATTACCATAGTAGCTCATCAATTGCGGACTCCGCTTTCTGGTTTGTCATGGATATTAGAAATGCTTGCTAAAAAGGAAATGGGTCCTTTAACATCAGAACAGGAAAAACTTATAGATGATGGGAGAAAAGCTATGGGAGAGAGTTTAAAAACAGTAGAAGATCTTTTAAACGCCGCGCAAATAGAAGAAGGAAGATTTGGTTTTCAATTTTCTATGGCAGACATACAAAAGATTATAGAGAATGTTTTGATTAAATTTGAACCAGCAGCAAAAATAAATGATGTTAAGTTAATTTTTCAACGACCAGAGTTTCAACTTAAACCGTTTGTAATGGATCCATTAAGAATTAAATTAGTTCTAGAGGTTTTAGTTGATAATGGATTAAAATATAATGTAAAAAATGGAGAAGTGCTCGTAAGAATAGATCCTGTGGAAGGGAAACCATTTGTATTGGTTTCTGTTGAGGATACAGGTGTTGGAATTTCCGGAGAAGATTTATCAAGATTGTTTACTAAATTCTTCCGCTCCAAAGCAGCATTAAAAGGACAAACAAGTGGAATTGGATTGGGCTTGTATCTAGCTAAAAATATAATTGAAAGGCATGGAGGAAAGATTTGGGCTAAATCTGCTTTAGGAAGAGGTTCTATTTTTTCTTTTTCTTTGCCTATAGATTCGGATTATATACCATCTCAGTAATTATGCTTTATTTTATTTTTGGTCAGGATAATTTTCGTTCGCAAAGATATTTTTTTGAAGTGAGGGATTTCTATAAAAAAAAAGGAATTCCATTTTTTTCATGCGATTTTTCTGACAAACTTTCTACTTCTTTTGATATCCCTGCTCTGGAGGATATATTTAAAAGTAATACCTTATTTTCCGGTAGTAAATTAGTGGTAATAAAAAATGTATTTAAAAATACAGATATTAATTTTCGGAGAGAATTGTTAAATATTTTAAAAAACAGAAAAATAGATGTAGCTAAAGATATAATGGTTATATTTTATGAGGATGATGCTGTTCGTAGTAGTTCTTTGCAAAAATGGTTGGAGCAAAAAGCTAAAGGGGTTAAAGAATATCCACTATTTAAGAAAGGAGGGTTAGGAACATGGGTAATGGAAGAAGAGCAGAAGATGGGTTTAAAATTAACTGCTGAAGCTCGTCAATTATTATTAATAAGTTTTCCTTCTGATACAGGCTCTATTTATTATTCTTTAGAAAAATTGGCTTTAATAAAAAAAGGATTGATTAGTAAAGAATTAATTGAAGAGAATTTATTTTTACCTTTAAATAGTAATATTTTTTCTTTTTTGGATAATTTAGTTGAAGGAAAAACAAAAGAAGCTTTTTGGTTTTTAGAAACATTAATAAATCAAGGAGTACATCCTTTATATATTCTTAAAATGATTATTTTTCAATTTCGCAATCTTTTGATAATAAAAAGTTCGCAAGCAAGACCGCCTTCAATGCATCCATATGTTTTTCAGAAGATATATCCTTTGGCAAAAATTATTTCTTTAGAAACACTTAAATTTATGTATCAACGCCTTCTTTATTATGATGGAGGTATAAAACATGGAAATATTGACGGACAGATTGCTTTAGAAATGTTTTTGGTTGATTTTTCTAAACAAAGATGTTAAATTAAAATACGTTAACTAAACATTTGTTATTAGATTATGCCTATTACAAGTTCAGCAAAAAGAGCTGTTAGAGGAAGCTCTAAAAAAAGGAAAGCTAATTCACAGAAAAAGATTGTTTTAAAAAAAACAAAGAAAGAATTTTTAAAACTTATTGATGGTGGCAAAATTGAAGAAGCTAAAAAGATGCTCCCAAAAGCATATGAACTTTTAGATAAAGCTGCAAAAGTGAATTTGATTAAAAAGAATAGAGCATCAAGAGAAAAATCTAGATTAGCAAAGAAGGCATTTAAGAAATAATCTTTTTTGTTTTAATAAATCATAGATAGGCAGCTAAGATGTTATCTTAGCTGTTTTTTTATTATTGATTGTTTTGTTTAGTATTTTTTAGTAAAATATAACAAAGGTCGGAAATAAAAAATTAATTATTATGAAGGAAAAACTTATCGGAAAAATTACTCATTATTTTGATAAAATCGGCGTTGCTATTATTGAGCTTTCTGGTGTACTTAAGGTAGGAGAGAGGGTCCATATTAAAGGAAGTAGCACTGATTTTGAACAAGATATTTCTTCAATTCAGATTGAACACGAGGATATGAAAAAAGCGAAAAAAGGAGATGCTATTGGGGTAAAAGTTGATGAAAAAGTGAGAGAAGGCGATGAGGTTTTGATTATGTAATATGAAAAAATTAGCTGTACCTGAAGCTATTGCTGTTTTAATTGGAACAATTATTGGAGCAGGTGTTTTTACTTTACCTTATGTAGCTGTCAATTCTGGATTAATAACTACATTAATCTGGTTAATTATTATTAGTTTCATTACTATTTATCTTCATCTTGCTTTTGGAGAGATAGTTTTAAGAACAAAAAAAGAATTTCGTTTACCCGGATATGTTGGGCATTATTTAAATTCTTCAGCGAAAAAGCTTATTCTTTTAACTACATTTTTTACTTTTTCGTTTTCTCTTTTAATTTATTTACTTTTAGGGTCTCAATTTTTAAAAGTTATTTTAAATTCTGTTTGGACAGATTTTTCTTTTCCGCAAGGATTTTTAGTTATTTTTCTTTGGCTTTTATTTAGTTTAGCGATTTTGAGTAAAAATAAAAAATTATCCAGAATTAATTTTTATTTATCTTTTGCCCTTCTTTCTTTATTCTTTATCATTATTATTTTTGCTTTACCTCATTTTCAGACAGAAAATATTAATTTTTTTAATTTTACAAATCATTGGGGATGGTTAATACCTTACGGCGTTCTTTTTTTCGCTCTTAATGGCATGGTAGCAGTTCCTGAAGCAATAAAGGTCTTAGAAATAAAAGGAGGAAAAAAGGAAAAATTAAAAAAGATAATTATTATTGGTACGCTTATTCCAGCTTTTTGTTATTTAGTTTTTATTTTGGCAGTAGTAGGAGTTAGTGGATCTTTTACTACATTAGAAGCTATTGAAGGATTGAAAGGTGTTCTAGGAAATAGTATTATTTTATTAGGAGCAATATTTGGTTTTTTTGCAGTTTCAACTTCTTATTTAATGTTTGCTTCATATATTAAAAGTAGTTTTATCAATGATTTTAAGTGGTCTCGTTTTATAAGCTATTTTTTAGTAATTATTGGCCCATTATTACTTTATTGTCTTCATTTAGAGAATTTAGTAAAACTTATTTCCTTTATGGGGGGAATGCTTGGAGGGCTTGAGGGGGTAATGCTCATTCTTGTTTTAAAAAAAGCAAAACAAAAAGGGGAAATGGAACCAGCTTATCAAGTTCCTTTAAATAAAATTTTAGTTGCAGTTTTGATTACAGCTCTTGTGATTGGAGCTCTTTGCCAGACATTTTTGGTATATTAAAAATGATGAAGATTCGACGTGGAGATTAACCCCGTTAGATAATTTTTTCTATCTAATTGGGTTGATAAAATAAAAGCAGTTTGTTATGCTTAGAACATCCAATAAATGGATAAAAACGGTGGGAATTTTTTTATATCAATCATATAAACTCCAATTTGCTTCTTTAAATGGAGTTTTTAATTATCCTTTTACAAGGTGTTTTCAACCTGGTTTTTAAAACCCGATTTTTTATTATTCTGAGGATAGAGTAAGTTTCTATATGAATTCAGCAACCTTAGACAAAATCAAAAAAGATAAATTTTTCACTAATAGCCTGATTTTTTTTATTGGTTCTTTTTTGGTAGGAATAGGTGGTTATTTTTATCAATTTTTAATGGCAAGAATGTTAATGGTTGAGGTCTATGGCGAACTCCAATCCTTATTAGCAATTCTTGCCGTTACCAGCGTTCTAACGGGCGCTATTTCAACGGTTCTGACAAAATATACGGCCGGTTTTAAAGCCAAGGATCAGTTGAATAAGATTTATTCATTATTTTTATTATTTACCAAAAAAACCTTAACTGTAGCAATAATATTTTTTGTAATTTTTGTTCTTTTAAGCGGATATATTGCTAAGTTTTTAAATTTAACTTCTGCTTTTCCATTGATAATTTTGGGGGCCGGATTTTTATTTAGTTTTTCAAATTCTATTAATTTAGGTATTCTTCAGGGCCTGCAGAAATTTAAAGAATTATCCATTATTTCTATAATTTCGGTTTTTCTTAAAATATTATTTGCAATTTTATTAATTAAATTTGGTTTTGCAATAAACGGAGCGGTTGGGGCTGTTGTCTTGGCTGGTTTAATTGGTTATCTCATTTCTTTTTATTCCTTAAAATTCTTATTCAAACAAAAAAAAGAAGAAATAGAAACGAAAGAAATTTTTCGATATTCTTTCCCGGTCTTTTTTATTATTTTATTTACAACCTTGCTTTGTAACGTAGATATCATTTTAGTTAAACATTTTTTCTCAGCTCAAATTGCCGGGGAATACGGCGCCCTGGCAATACTTGGTCACATTATCTTTTTTATGGCAGGACCGATTGAGGCGGTAATGTTTTCTATGGCAGCTCATGCCCACAGCAACAATACTAATCCAACCGAAGTTTTTAAAAAAACCATTCTCCTGGTTAGCGTTATTGGTTCTGTAATTTTGCTTTGTTATTTTATTCTCCCGGGTTTTATAATTAAAGTTTTAATTGGCGCTAAATTCTTATTTATTGGCAAATATTTGGGCTGGTTCGGTATAGCTATGTTCTTGTATTCCTTAGTAAGTCTTTTCACTAAATATTTTCTTTCCATTGGGAAAACTAAATGTGCCTATTTGGTTGGGATAGGAGCGATATTGCAGGTAATTTTAATCTTCATTTTTCACACTAACTTATGGCAAATTATCTGGATAATGAACGGGGTAATGCTCGTTATACTATTGCTATTAACTTTTTATTATTTTAAAATGAGTAGATATGAAAGGTAAAAAACAAATTGTAGCAGTTAGCGGATATTTTAATCCAATACACGTTGGCCATCTTAAATTACTCGAAGAATCTAAAAAACTAGGAGATCATTTAGTAGTGATAGTTAATAACGACTCGCAGGTAAAATTAAAAGGAAGTGTTCCTTTTATGCCTGAAAAAGACAGGGCTGAAATTATTAGCGTTATTAAATGGGTAGATGAAGTCTTTATTTCAATAGATAAAGATAAATCAGTGTGCGAATCATTGAAAGTAATTAATCCTGATATTTTTGCAAATGGCGGTGATAGGAATAAAGGCAATGTTCCGGAGGCCAAAGTATGCGA
>DASRPB010000001.1:0-9340 GCA_035646575.1 Minisyncoccota bacterium | reverse complement strand
GAAAATAATTAAGAGATCAAAGCCAAAGAAGAAGAACAAAGAAGAGAAAAAGAATTTTTTGACTAAAAATATTAAGATAAAGATAATAGGAGTAGGAGGGGCTGGTGGTAATGTAGTAACAAGAATGAAAGAAAAGAAAATTGAAGGAGTAGAATTTATTACAATCAATACTGATATTCAGGGTTTGCATAATACAAAATCAGATATTAAATTACAGATAGGAGAAGAGATTTGTCGGGGATTAGGAGCTGGAATGGATCCAACTAGAGGGAGAGAAGCTGCAGAAGAAAGCGTTGAAGAAATAAATCAAGCAATTCAGGGAGCTGATTTATTATTTCTTACATGCGGATTAGGAGGTGGAACTGGTTCTGGCGCTTCGCCTATTGTGGCAAATTTAGCAAAACAGTCAGGTGCTTTAGTAATAGCAGTGGTAACAAAACCATTTGTTTTTGAAGGAGAAAGAAGATTGGAAATTGCTAATGATGCATGGGATAGACTTTTTAATGAAGTTGATGCTTTAGTAACGATTCCTAATGATAGAGTCTTTAATATTATTGATGAAAAAACACCAATTCTTGATGCTTTTATTAAAGTGGATGATGTTTTAAAACAAGGAGTAGAAGGAATGGTTAATTTGATTGCTTATCCTGGTTTAATAAATTTAGATTTTGCAAACTTAAGAACTATTTTAACTGAAGCAGGAAGTACTTTGTTGGGTATAGGAAAAGCAACTGGGCAGGAACGGGCCAAAAAAGCCGCACAATTAGCTATTTCCTCTCCATTATTAGATGTTTCCATAGATGGAGCAAAGCGTGTTCTTTTTAATGTAGCAGGAGGAAAAGATATGTCATTAGTAGAGATTCATGATGCAGCTCGAACTATTACTCAATCTATAGCAAAAGATGCGCAGGTAGTTTTTGGAGCTAGTTTTGATAATGATCTTCGAAAAGGAGAAGTAAAAGTTACTGTTATAGCGGGAGGTTTTGGAGAAGAATTTAGAGAAACCAGTCGAACTTTACCATTAGAGATAAAAATTCCTGTTAACAAAGAGGAAGAGGAAGAAAAAGCAGAAGAAGAGAAAGAGCTTGAGATACCTGCTTTTCTTAGAAGAAAAAAGAAAGAAGACGATGAATAAGAATAGATAAGAGATAAATAACAAATTAGTAAATCTTTTATTATCTTTGTTATTCATATTAATTTTTAATTTTATTTAGATATGTCCCCAAAAAGAAAATTTATTAATCATATTAAACGGGTTAAAAAAAGAAACGGGGATATCGTCTCTTTTGATAGAAAGAAGATTGAAGAAGTTCTTTATAAAGCTTTAACAGCAACTGATGAAGGAGGAAAAGTTTTATCACGGCAATTATGTGCTCGTGCGATAAAAATTTTAAACAGAAGGTTTAAAAAAGATGAAATTCCTGACGTGGAACAAATTCAAGATATTGTTGAAGAGGTTTTAATTTTAGAAAATTTAGTAGAAACATCAAAAGCTTACATTCTGTATCGCGAACAGAGGAAAGATTTGAGAGAGAGCCGTATAGTTACTGGAGAAGCCATAAGTTTGGTAGATGAATATTTGAAAGAAAAGGATTGGGAGGTAAAAGAAAATAGCAATATGGCTTTTTCCTTACAAGGATTAAATCATTATGTTTCTGCTTATGTAGCGAAAAAATATTGGTTAAGGAAAATTTATCCGCCAGAGATCAGAGAAGCAGCTGAAAGCGGGGATTTTCATATTCATAATTTAGATATTCTTGCTACTTATTGTTGTGGCTGGGATTTATACGATCTCCTTTTAAGAGGATTTGGGGGAGTTTTTGGTAAAGTTCAATCAAAGCCACCAAAACATTTTCGTTCTACTTTAGGCCAAGTAGTCAATTTTTTCTATACATTACAAGGAGAAGGAGCTGGTGCTCAGGCTTTTTCTAATTTTGATACTTTATTAGCACCCTTCATTCGTTATGATAATCTGGGTTATATAGAAGTTAAACAATCCTTACAAGAATTTCTTTTTAATTGTAATGTTCCGACTAGAGTAGGATTTCAAACTCCATTTGAAAATATTACATTAGATTTAAAAGTCCCTTCATATTTTAAAGATTTACCTGTAATAATTGGTGGTCAATCTCAGAAAGAAACTTACAAAGATTTTCAGAAAGAAATGGATATGTTAAATCAGGCGCTTTGCGAGGTTTATACAGAAGGCGATGCGAGTGGAAGGGTTTTTACTTTTCCTATCCCAACTTATAACATTACAAAAGATTTTGACTGGAATAATCCTGCTTATGATGGAATTTGGAAAATGACTGCAAAGTATGGAATTCCATACTTTTCAAATTATATCAACTCTGATATGAGTCCTGATGATGCTCGAAGTATGTGCTGTCGTCTTCGGCTTGATAATAGAGAACTTTATAAACGTGGAGGAGGGTTATTTGGAGCCGCGCCACTCACTGGTTCAATTGGGGTGATAACAATTAATATGCCTCGTTTGGCTTATTTATCAAAAACAAAAAAAGAATTTTTTCAAAGATTAACTCATCTAATGGATTTAGCTAAAGTTAGCTTGGAAATAAAAAGAAAAGTTTTAGAAGATTGGACAGATAAAGGACTTTATCCTTATGCGCAACATTATTTAGATGGAGTGAAGAAAATTAGAAGTTCTTATTGGGGTAATCATTTTTCCACTATTGGGTTGATTGGGATGAATGAAGCTTCGCTTAACTTTTTGGGAATAAATATTGGTAGTAAAAAAGGAGTTAAATTTGCTTCTGAGATATTAGATTTTATGCGCGATAGATTAATAGAATATCAAGAAGAAACTGGAAATCTGTATAATTTAGAGGCTACTCCTGCTGAAGGTACTTCTTATCGTTTGGCATTAAAAGACAAGAAAAAATATCCTGATATTATTACTGCTGGAGAAGAGGAGCCTTATTATACTAATTCTACTCAATTGCCAGTAGATTATACAGATGATTTATTTGAAGCTTTGAAACTACAAGATGAATTGCAAACAAAATATACTGGTGGTACGGTTTTTCATGCTTTCTTAGGCGAAGCAGTTTCTGATCCCAGTACTATAAAATCTTTACTTAAAATTGTTTTTGAAAAGTTTCGTTTGCCATACTTTACTTTAACTCCTACTTTTTCTGTTTGTCCTATTCATGGATACATAGCAGGGGAACATTTTATTTGTCCAAAATGTACAATAGAACAGCCATGTGAGGTATATTCTAGAATTGTAGGATATTTGCGTCCTGTACAGCAATGGCACAAAGGAAAACAAGAAGAATTTAAAGAACGTTCTACTTTTAAAATTTAGATTATGTTATTTGGCGGTTTACAGAAAACAACTTTAGTTGATTATCCAGGAAAAGTAGCAGCTACTATTTTCACTGCTGGTTGTAATTTTCGTTGTCCATATTGCCATAATCCAGAATTAGTTTTACCGGAATTAATTAAAAAACAACCAAAGATTACAGAAAAAGAAATTCTTGATTTTTTAAAAGGACGTCAAAAATTATTAGAAGGAGTATGTATTACTGGTGGAGAGCCTACTATTCAATCTGATCTAATAGATTTTATAAAAAAGGTAAAAGATTTGGGTTTTTTAGTAAAATTAGATACGAATGGTTCTTGTCCAGATGTTTTAAATAGTTTAATTGAAGAGAAGTTGATCGATTATGTTGCAATGGATATAAAAGCGCCGAAACAAAAATATGAACTTTTTGTTAAAGACCAGAGTATTGTAGAAAATATTGATAAAAGTATAGAATTATTAAAGCAGGATAAGGTTGATTATGAATTTAGGACAACCTTGGCTCCTAATATTTTAGAAGAACAGGATATTTTAGCTATTGCTGATTGGATAAAATTTGCTCCCCGTTATTTTCTTCAGCGTTTTCAGAATAACAAAGTTTTAAATGAAGAATTTAAAAATCTTGAGCCATGGTCAGAGCAAATGATGAAAGCTCTATTAAAAAAAATAAAATCATATTTTTCTGAATGTAATATAAGATGACGTCCTTTCCTTCGAGAATGTTTCGACAATGTGGGGCGTCTTTTTTAATTGGTATAGTTTTATCTTATTATTTTTCTTTATCTGTTGTTTTCTTTTCTGCTTTTTTAATTTGTGTTTATCTTTGTTATAAAAGAAAAGAATTTATTGTTTTAATTTTAATCTTATCAGGCTTGTTGTTAGGAGGATATCGATATTCTTCTGTTTTTAGAGAATTAAAAAATACTGCAATTATTGAAGAAGCTCAAATAGAAATTAACGCTCGAATTATTGCCGAGCCTATCTTAAAAGAGAGTTATCAGAGAATTATTATTCCAAAAATTGTTATTTATACAGATAGATATCCCCGTTATAACTACGGGGATATTATAAATATTAAAGGTATAGTTAAACCTTTTGATGATTTTCGTTCATATAGTTCTATAATTATTTCTGGAAGGATGAGTAATCCTTCTATAGAGCTTATTTCTCCAGCTAAATTTTCTTTAAGAAAAGTATCCTTGTTAGTAAAAAACAAAATTGTAGGTTCTTTGCAAAAGATAATCCCTGAACCACAATCAAGTCTTCTTGTCAGTTTAATGTTTGGGGCTAAGAATAATTTAACATCTGCTCTAGAAGAACAAATAAGAAAATGTGGTTTATCTCATGTTATTGTCGCTTCTGGTCTGCATTTATCAATTATAACAAAAGCACTTTCTGGTTTTCTTGATATCTTATGTATGGGCAATTCTCTTAATTTTGTCTTTTCTTTTTTGTTTATATTGAGTTTTGCTTTTATGGCTGGTTTGACCCCTTCTATTATTAGGGCTGCTATTATGGCATTTTTATTAATTTTATCTCGTTTTAGTTTTCGTCTTTACAATTCCTTTAATGCTTTACTTTTAGCTGCTGTGATAATGATTTGGTTAAATCCTATGATTCTTTTTTGGGATTTAGGTTTTCAACTTTCGTTTTTAGCTACTGCAGGGATAATTTTTCTTTATCCTGTATGGAAAGAAAATTCATTTTGGCAGCAAGATCGGTTTAATCAAAAAGGTAAGATTATTAGAGAAACACTTCTTTCGACGCTTTCAGCTTTAACATTTGTTATTCCTTGGGTCATATTTAAAACTGATGCTTTTTCTTTAGTTTCTCCAATTACCAATCTCTTAATTCTTCCTTTTGTTCCTTTGATAATGATGGGCGGAATTATGGTAGGGATTTCTTCTTTATTATTTTATCCTCTTGGACTCTTGTTTGGGGCTTTGCTTAATTTAATCCTTGTTTATTTTCTAGGAGTTATTTCATTATTTTCTTTTTTACCTTGGTCACAAATTTATATTCCTTCTATTTTACATTGGCTTATCATCCCTTATTATATTTTTCTTTTTTCTTATATTTATAAAAAACTATGAAAAAATCTTTTTTATATTTCTTACTGTTATTAGCTTTTAGTAACGTTTTTACTTGTTGGATTATTTTTGATTTTTTAAATGGTTCTAGAGGTAAAGTGAGTTTTCTATCTGTTGGACAGGGTGACGCAGAACTTGTTCAAATTCCAGCTGGCAATATTTTAATTGATGCTGGCCCTGACGCAAAAATTTTGTCTGAATTGGATAAATCATTGTCTTTTTATGACAGAACAATTGATTTGTTTATTCTTTCTCATCCTAATAAAGACCATTTTAATGGTCTGTTTGATGTGCTAGAGAGATACAAAGTTAGGGCAGTAATTCTTGATAATCTATTTTATTCTGATTCTTCGTTCCAAAAATTGCTTAAAGAATTAAAAGAGAGGGATATATTAATAATTAAAGGAATAGCTGGTACGAAAGTGAGTTGGGAAAATCAAGATAATCTTTTAGTAATTTATCCGGAAACAATGGTTTCTTCTAAGGAAGATCCTAATAAATTTAGTTTAATAGCGAATTTGATTCTTGGTAAAAATTGTTTCCTTTTTACAGGAGATATTGGTTCTAGTCAGGAAAAAAAGATTTTACCTTTAATTTCTTGTTCTAGTGATGATGCTCGTATATTGAAAGTGGCACATCATGGTTCTAATTATTCTTCTTGTGCGCAATTTTTAAAAGGATTTAATCCTAAAATAGCGATTATTGAAGTGGGGGAAAATAGCTATGGTCATCCTCATCCTGATATTCTCCAGCGTTTAAAAGATATTGGCGCTCAAATATTTCGCACTGATTTAGATGGGACAATCCGTTTTAATCTCAAATAGTTGCCTAATAGTGCTTTTTATTATACAATAAAAACATATTAAATATTTTTATATTATGCGTTTTTGGATAGAAAATACACCACAACAGGTTAATAAAGAAATATCCCTTTATGGTTGGGTAGATTCTCGTAGAGATCATGGGAAGATTATTTTTATTGATTTGCGTGATAGAACAGGTAAGGTACAAGTTGTTTTTTCTCCTGATAAAAAAGAAGTATATGAGTTAAGTAGTAAGCTTCGTACAGAATGGGTTGTTGAGATAAAAGGAATTGTTAAAGCTCGACCAAAATCAATGGAAAATCTTAAAATTCCAACTGGTAAGGTAGAAATTGAAGCAACTGATTTAAAAATATTAAGTGAAGCACTTACTCCGCCATTTGATTTATCAAGTGATGGTAAAGATGTTAAAGAAGAAGTACGCTTAAAATATAGATATTTGGATTTGCGTCGTGAACGTCTAAGTAAAAATCTAATTTTTAGACATAAGGTAATTAAGTTTATACGTGATTTTCTTTCAAATGATGGCTTTATAGAAGTGGAAACCCCTATTTTAACTAAATCTACTCCTGAAGGAGCTCGTGATTATATTGTTCCTTCTCGTTTAGAAGCTGGAAAATTTTATGCTTTGCCGCAAAGCCCGCAGCAATACAAACAATTATTAATGGTGGCTGGAATTGAAAGATATTTTCAAATCGCCCGTTGTTTTCGTGATGAGGATACTCGTGGTGATAGACAGCCTGAATTTACTCAACTAGACTTGGAAATGGATTTTCCAACGCAAGAAGATATTTTAAGTTTAATAGAAAATTTGTTTAAACAATTAGTTGAAAAGATTTATCCTGAGAAAAAGATTAAGGAATTTCCTTTTCCGCGTATTAGTTACAAAGAATCAATAGAAAAGTATAAATCAGATAAACCAGATTTAAGAAAAGATAAAAACAATCCAGATGAATTAGCTTTTGCTTTTGTTGTTGATTTTCCTCTTTTTGAATTAAAAAAAGAAGAAAAAAAATGGGGAGCCGTTCATCATCCATTCACAAGACCTAAATTAGAAAAAGATGAAACAATTGAACAATTAATTGAAAGAATTAAAAAAGATCCAGGTGAACCATTTGCCGATCAATATGATTTTGTTTTAAATGGTTATGAAATTGGTGGTGGCTCTTTAAGAATTCATGAACCAAAATTGCTAGAAGCCATCTTTGAAATATTAGGGCATAAGTCAGAAGATATTACAGAAAAATTTGGACATTTAATAAATGCATTTAAATATGGAGTTCCTCCTCATGGTGGTATTGCATTAGGCTTAGATAGAATCGTAATGATTTTAGAAGATGAACCAAGTATTAGAGAAGTAATTGCTTTTCCTAAAACCGGAGATGGTAGAGATTTAATGATGAATGCTCCGTCAGAAGTGGATGATAAACAATTAAAAGATCTTCATATCAAGACTTTAAAATCTTAAAGTTTTGTGATACAATACTAGCTGGGTCTTGCCGGATTAAGGAACGATTCAGGACAAATTGGTTTTTAAGGGAACTCAATGTCTTTCGTCCTTTTGGGCAAAAGAGCGAGTACCCACTTAACTATTAGCTGATTCGACCTTAGTTGCGGGTAGGACCCATTACTTACTTTAACTCTAAATTATTAATATATTACTTATTATGTCACGAGTTTGCTCAATTTGCGGAAAAAGTTATCAAAATGCTACTAAATATAAAAAAGTGCATTCTGCTTATAATCCAACTTCTAGACATCGTCAATATCCTAATTTGCAATGGTTTAGAATGCCTGATGGTAAAAGAGTTAAGGCTTGCACTCAATGTCGCAAACGCCTTTCCAAAACAATTTAATTTATATATATACTGTGGGATCTAAAAAAGAACAGTCATTAGTTTTAATTAAACCAGATGGTGTACAGCGTGGTTTGATAGGAGAAGTTATTAAGCGTTATGAACAAACAGGGTTAAAATTGGTTGGCCTAAAGTTAATAGTTCCATCAGTTAAATTAGTGGAAAAACACTATTTAGTTGATCCAGAATGGAAAAGAAAAACTGGAGAAAAATCAATTGAAGCATATAAATCTAGAAATTTAAAACCTCCTTATTCCGATCCTGAAGAAGCAGGAGCGCAAGTTTTAGAAAATTTAAAAAAATATTTAACAGTTGGTCCAGTAGTAGCAATGGTTTGGCAGGGAATGAATGCAGTAGGCATTGTTAGAAAAATTACTGGAAACACAGAACCTTTAGTTTCTGATGTTGGCACTATTCGTGGAGATTTTACAATTGATTCATATAAAGTTGCAGATATTGATGGTAGGGCTGTAAGGAATTTGATTCATTCTTCAGGCTCCGTAGATGAAGCACAAAAAGAAATGGATCTATGGTTTAAAGAAGATGAATTAATAAATTATAGATTAGTAAATGATATGATCCTTTATGACGTTAACTTAGATGGAATTTTAGAATAAAGAACAATGAAAATAAAAATAGACAAACAAAAATGCCTCGGTTGTGGAGTATGTATAAATCTTTGCCCCGAGGTTTTTGAATTAAAAGATGGAAAATCAGAAATTAAAGAAAAAGTGGATTTAGAAAAAAATAAAGATTGTATTAAAGAAGCAATTTATTCTTGTCCTGTGACTGCTATTGTAAAAAAATCTTAATTATTTTCTTTTAGGTTGTGATACAGTTGGCGGTGTCAAATTCTGCCAGCCTGACAGAATAATATACAATTCTCTACTTCTTTTTCTTGTAGCTCTGGGTTTAAATATTTTAAAGAATCTAAAAAGAGTGGATACTTTTTTTGCTAGGAAATGAACATCATTACTTTCAAAGGCTTTACAAACAAAAGAGCCTTCTTTTTTTAATAGAGGGGGAATAAAAGAAAAAGCTTTTTTGATTAACTCAAGAGAACGGTCGCTGTCAACATCTTTAACTCCTGAAGTGGATGGAGCGAGATCTGAAACAATAACATCAAATTTACTTGGAAGATTGTTTTTCTGAAGTATATCTTGAATTTGTTCAGCTTTTAATTCAAAAATGTTTTCTTGGATGAAAATGGCTGAACTAGGAACAGTAATTGGTTTTAAATCTATCCCT